>NZ_CAWPRC010000210.1:0-8976 GCF_963890165.1 Aliivibrio sp. SR45-2
ATTGTTCTAACTGTTATGATGATGCAGTCACTTTTGAACACGTTATTTCTTTCTTTTCTTTATTTTCAGTCCATTTAGCCAAAATAAACACTGAGATAAATTGCATAATCAAAGCAACAATAAATTTTCAGTCTTTTTGAATTAACATCTAATAGTATTTAAATTCATTTATTCAAGCAGATCATCGATGTATTCGTCTGTAAATGGAATTAACCCAGAAACGACCTTAGAAGCTAATATGCCTTCAGAGCTTATCTGTAATTGAACGTATTTATATTTTAATGATAAGCATTGTTTTCATTAAAGACTAAAATTAATTTTATTATGGTTATTCTATTAACCGATGGGTTTATTTATTTCTTCCAAAATACCTATCAATTCAAATATTTACAGGACAGGTCACTAAAATAGCGATTTTTTCAAACTATACTGGTAAAAATTACTAATAAAAAGAGGTCGCCTTATGTCTACTTTACCTCTCACGCATAAGCAAGTATATCGCTCTGCAAACCTAGATGAGAACACCTGTAAATCTACCAAGTATATTACACCTATTGATGAAATTGTTGGTCAGGATAGGGCGCAGCAAGCTGTTGAGTTTGCGATGTCTATTCCCGACCGTGGTTATAATATTTATGCCGTTGGTCAAAATGGTCTTGGCAAGAGAACAATGGTCTTACGTTATTTAAAGCGCCATAAACCCGTAGGGAACGGAGTATGTGATTGGTGTTATGTCACTAATTTTGATGATACGCGAAGCCCTAAAATTTTACAGTTACCAGTGGGCAGTGGGTTAAGCTTTAAAAAAGAAATTGAAAAAATAACATTAAAATTTGTTAAAGCAATTCCACTTGCGTTTGACAATGAGCTCTATTATAGCCGAACGGGTATATTAAAAAATCAGTTAGTCGATAAGCAAGAATCATTACTTGAATCATTAACTAAAGAGGCTAAGAGTAAAGGGATCAGTCTTGCTGTGACAACCCAAGGCGAGTATCAATTTATTGCTATGAATGGCGAAGAATTACATACCGAAGACAGCTTTGATGCGCTAGATAGACAAGAACAACGTCAGCTTGAATCTATTATCGATGAACTGGAAATAAAATTAAGAAGTTTGGTTCGTCAACTGACTGAATGGGAAGATAAATATTCGGATAAGATCGAGAAGTTGAATCAAGAAGTGGTCTCTCAAGTATTAAGTGTTAACTTTGAAGTGATTAAGGTTAAATATCAAGATTCAAAGGTGATCACTCAGCATTTAAAAGACATGGAAAAAGACATTTTAGAAAACTTTGATGTTTTTATTCAAGAAGGTAATGAAGATGCTGAACTTGCTTATGCGTCGTTAGAAAAGAAATTACCACGACGTTATCAAATCAATCTTATTGTTAGTCAAAAGACAGAACAGTTTCCCTTAATCGTTGAGGAAAGTCCTAGCTATCATAATTTGTTTGGTTATATAGAAAATGCAACCTTTAAAGGAACTGTATTTACTGACTTTTCCTTAATTCGCCCAGGTAGTCTTCATAAGGCAAATGGAGGTGTTTTATTAATGGATGCCGTAAAAGTGCTTGAACGCCCTTATGTTTGGGATGGTTTAAAGCGAGCATTACGTTCTCAAAACCTTAATTTAAGCTCATTAGAAAGGGAGGTAACCCTATCTGGAACGGTTTCTTTAGAACCAGAGCCGATCCCTCTTAATGTGAAAATTATTTTATTTGGTGATTACCAAACGTATCAACTGTTACAGCATTATGATTCTGAATTCAGTGAGTTATTCAAAGTTACGGCTGATTTTGAAGATGATATGCCAAGAACGGATGCTTCTGAGTTTCATTATGCTCAATTTATTTCGAGCATTGTAAATGATGGTAATATGCTGCAATGCGATAAAAGAGCGATAGAACGAATTATTGAATACAGCTCTCGTCAAACGGGAGATCAAAATCGTTTGTCGTTGCACTCTGCGGATATTTCTAATTTATTGAAAGAAACTAACTACATCGCACGAGCTGCGAATTCAAATATGATCCGTTTGAAGCATGTAGAATTGGCTTTATCTAATAAAGAACATCGTGTTAATCGGGTTCAAGATGGGGTTATGCAAAGTTTTGTTAACGGAACTACGTTGATGGAAACCGAAGGCCGTGTAGTAGGGCAGGTTAATGCGTTATCTGTGTTATCTACGTCAAATCATCAATTTGGAATGCCAAATAGAATTACAGCCACAACGTCATTTGGTAAAGGTGAAGTTTTTGATATTGAAAGAAAAGTCGAGTTAGGTGGAAGTATCCATTCTAAAGGTGTGTTGATACTGAGTGCATATCTTGCCTCTCTATTTGGGAGTGAAAAAACGATCCCATTAAAAACGTGTTTAGCATTTGAGCAATCTTACGGTGGTGTTGATGGCGATAGTGCATCGATGGCTGAATTCTGTTCTATTATTTCTGCATTTTCAGGAAAAGGTATAAGACAAGATATCGCTATTACAGGTTCAATGAATCAGTTTGGAGAGGCGCAACCTATCGGTGGAGTAAATGAAAAAATTGAAGGATTTTATCAAGTTTGTAAAATTAAAGGATTAAAAAGCTCTCAAGGGGTCATTATTCCTGAATCTAATGTTCAAAATTTGATGTTAAATACTGAAGTAACTCAAGCCATTGAAAAAGGTACATTTGCTATCTGGCCTGTTAAACGAGTTAGCGAAGCTATTGAGCTATTAATAGGTAAAATAATTAACACTGAAAGTAATGATGGTGTTTATGATATAATTCGTTCTAAATTAAGCGTTTAATCTTTAATCACCAAGAAAGGTATGAGATCAATCTTATGCCTTTTTTTATATTGTTATAAGAAATCTAAACTAATAATTAAAACGGTGATATAATTAAAAAATAAGATAACAATGAAATAAAAAGCGCTTCCTTCAAGGTTTTTTCTCGGCTGTAATTTATCTATTTCATATATTGAGGTTCTTACTATATGTACCATCCGCTTTCTCCACGATTGGATTTCGATACGTTTCTTGTCGTTCGTGGTAAAAAAACTTACATAGAAGAAAATTTATTACTACGGGTAAAACCTGTTGATATTAGTGGAACTGAATACTGGATTCCTATTGGTATCAATTGGAATGATGGTCAATCAACAAAAAGACGAAGAATGGAATTTGCACAAGTCCGTTTTGCTCGTAAAGGAAAACCATATTATAGCAAAGCGTATTATGCTGATTTTGATAATGAAGATAACGACGTTGATGCACGTTCTGAAGCAATTATTGAAGCGGCGTGGTCGATAGCAGAGTTGATTGAACAAGAAGAATATGAAACGGCAGATGACGCAAGAAAAACAAAAACCTTCACTGCAAAATCTGTTTATCAAGGCTTACATCCTAATATTCAATTAAAAGTATCAATGATAAATGGCACTCCTTATATTAATAGCCATTTTGAACGCCATGAAAATAAGCGTTCTTATCGTTCTCATAATTTCTCACGTAGTTTATATAACATTAATTTTGATGATCTCGGTAATTTCCTAGCAGAGTTAAATGCAATAGGTGAGGTATTAGATACGTATATGAAAACGAATGGTTCTGAAATTGAAAAGTTCAAGCCGAGTAAAACACTAATCACTACACCGCTATCTAGGTTTGAAATGCGTGAAATCTGCGACCAACTAATTCAAAAAGCAATGGATAGCAATAAAGTGATGTTTGAAAAAACATGGTTTGAATTTAAAAGAAAGCCAAAGAAAATTCAAATGATTGAATCGGAAGATAAATCTGAATTCATTGTAAAAAAAGAACATGCGAAAATAGGCACAAAAATAGAGATTAATAAATTCAAAGCATGTACACATCCAGCGCACGTATTGCGTAAAGTTGCCTTGATGAAAGCGAATTACAACTGGGCTAACTTTGAAAGTAAACGTAACGAAGAATCAGCGAAAGGGAAGTACTTTGTTGCTAAGCATCCATCTTCAGGAATAATCGGTGTCGTTGTTAAACGAAGAGAAAATGAAACGATATTCAAAGGTATTGTTGGCCAAACAGCACGAAGTAGTTATAAATTTAAAGAATTTTCTACTAAAGAAATGAGTGAAAAACTGGCATTTATTTCAGCGAAGCGTGCGTTTATTGAAAGTCGTGAAAATGAAAAGATGTGGTCTGACTATCATTTTAATAAAGAGTTTTTAGCTTATAAAACCCTTACGATTTAATTAAACCTATAATAAGTATTTAGGTCTTCATTTCTTTTTATAATAAATGAAGACGTGAATACTATTGATGTTGTTTATTAAAATATAGTTAGATCAAGATTAATTGGTTTTCCAAACCATACTGCAGATTCAGTATGATCACGATACTCATTCTCGGTTAAGGGATGTATTAAAATTGATAAATCAGAACGATTTGCCTCTAGCCATTGAAATACAGCTTGATAATCGTCTTCTCTAAAGGAAACTTGGCGACTCCATACTGGATGGGGACCAATCGGTTTTGTGTTTATATTCCCAATCTCAAAACCAAATGCTTTGTATAAGGCCTCTGTTAGAGCAACTGCACAATCAATATTATGTTCATTAAAATAGACATGAACATGAAACCCGTTATGTTCTGAATTCTTCATACTACTTTCTCTTTTTAATTATATACTACCCAATAGATTGAGATAACTGTGAGTGCGGATTCTATTAATCAGTTTAATATCTACATGATTATACTTTGAATCTCTTGAGAATAAATAAGCGCGAGTAATATAATAAAGGCCAAACCGAAGTTTAGCCTTTTATCGTTTGTTAGTATCTGTCGTTAGGGATTATTCCCAATCTAAGATTACTTTTCCTGACATTCCTGAACGCATCATATCGAAGCCTGCTTGGAAATCATCAATTTTGTAGTGGTGCGTAATGATTGGCGTTAGATCTAAGCCTGATTGAATCAAGCTTGCCATTTTATACCAAGTTTCAAACATTTCACGACCGTAGATACCTTTGATAACTAAGCCTTTAAAGATGACTTGGTTCCAATCTACTGCCATGTCTGATGGCGGAATTCCTAATAAAGAAATCTTACCACCATGGTTCATGTTGGTTAGCATGCTGTTGAACGCTGATGGATTACCAGACATTTCAAGACCAACATCAAAACCTTCAGTCATACCAAGATCTGACATTACGTCTTCAAGTTTCTCGTTCATCACGTTTACTGCACGAGTAACGCCCATTTTTCTAGCAAGATCTAAACGGAATTCGTTAACGTCAGTAATTACAACATGGCGAGCACCTACATGTTTTGCAACCGCAGCAGCCATAATACCAATCGGACCAGCACCAGTGATAAGAACGTCTTCACCCACTAAATCAAATGATAAGGCAGTGTGAACCGCATTACCAAATGGGTCAAAGATGGATGCTAGATCATCCGAAATACCTGCAGGGATCTTAAATGCATTGAATGCAGGAATAACTAAGAACTCAGAGAAAGCACCAGTGCGGTTAACACCAACACCTGTTGTATTACGACAAAGGTGAGTACGGCCGCCACGACAGTTACGACAGTGACCACAAGTAATGTGACCTTCGCCAGAAACACGGTCGCCAATCTCAAAACCACGAACTTCTTGGCCAATACCAACAACTTCGCCCACGTATTCGTGACCTACAACCATAGGAACAGGAATGGTTTTTTGTGACCACTCATCCCAGTTGTAGATATGTACGTCAGTACCACAAATAGCCGTTTTCTTAATACGGATAAGAATATCATTATGACCCATTTCAGGTTTTTCAACCTCGGTCATCCAAATGCCTTCTTCAGGTTTTAGTTTTGATAGTGCTTTAATTTTCATTATTTAATGATCTCCATGTCTTTACCTACTGCGATAAAGGCATCAATTGCGCGATCTAACTGCTCACGAGAATGAGCCGCTGACATTTGTGTACGAATACGAGCTTGGCCTTTAGGCACCACTGGGAAAGAGAAAGCAACAACATAGATGCCTTTTTCTAACGCACGCTCTGCGAATTCGGCGGCTAATTTTGCATCGCCTAACATAATTGGGATGATGGCGTGATCAGCTCCGCCCATAGTGAAACCAGCGGCTTCCATACGAGTACGGAAATGAGCAGAGTTTTCCCATAAGTTTGTGCGTAGATCGCCAGATTCAGCCAGTAAATCAAGAACGCGAATAGACGCAGAAACGATTGCAGGAGCAACAGAGTTTGAGAATAGGTACGGACGAGAGCGTTGACGTAACCAATCGATCACTTCTTTTTTGCCCGAAGTGTAGCCGCCTGATGCGCCACCCATTGCTTTACCTAGCGTACCTGTGATGATATCAATACGGTCGATAACATTGTGGTGTTCGTGAGTACCTGCGCCATTTTCGCCCATGAAACCAACAGCGTGAGAATCATCAACCATAACAAGTGCGTTGTATTTATCGGCTAAATCACAAATAGCAGGAAGGTTAGCAACCACGCCATCCATTGAGAATACGCCGTCTGTAACGATAAGCGTATGACGAGCACCTGCTTCTTTCGCGGCAATCAGTTGTTCTTCTAATTCAGTCATGTTGTTGTTTGCATAGCGGAAACGCATTGCTTTACAAAGACGAACACCATCAATGATTGATGCGTGGTTTAGAGCATCAGAGATGATTGCATCTTCTTTGCCTAAAATAGTTTCGAATAAACCTGCATTTGCATCAAAACATGAGGTGTAAAGGATGGTGTCTTCTTTACCTAAAAAAGTAGAAAGCTTTTCTTCTAGTACTTTATGAGAGTCTTGAGTACCACAAATAAAACGAACAGATGCCATGCCAAAGCCATGCTCATCCATGCCGTCTTTAGCTGCTTGGATAAGTGCAGGGTGGTTAGCTAATCCTAAGTAGTTGTTTGCACAGAAGTTTAGTACTTCTTGGCCTGTAGAAATAGAAACAGATGCTTTTTGAGCTGAAGTAATGATGCGCTCAGATTTGTATAAACCTTCGCTCTTTACTTCTTCAATTTGATTTTGGATCTGAGTGTAGAATGCAGAAGACATTGTGTTCCCTTCTTTTAGTTATAATTGTTGTACATAAAAAGTGTAATCAAAATCCGATAAATAGATTCTAATTCAAATCAATTACGACTATTATCCCTAAAAATGGAAAAGCATTAGTGAATCATGGTCACAAATAAACTTATTACCTTATTACCCGATCTTGCTACGTATATTGTAGTCGTTAATGAAGGAAGCTTTACGGCTGCAGCTAAAAAACTTGGGGTAACGCCATCTGCGTTGAGTAAGCTAATTACTCGATTAGAAAGTGCGCTATCTGTAAAGTTATTTGAGCGAACAACACGTAGCTTGCTTATTACTGAGTCGGGTAAAAAAATATATCAGCAATCCGTCATTATGGTTGAGGCGGCTCAGCAGGCGATTGATATTTCTAGTTCAGAGCATATAGTTCCCTCTGGGAGTTTGACGGTTGCTGCACCAAAAGCATTCTTAACGATAGTACTTCAACCTTTAGTGACTCCTTTTCTAACCCAATACCCTAAAATTCAATTAAAGCTAAGAGCCTCCGATGGTGATATAGATATGATAGCTCAAGGTATTGATGTGGTCTTTCGGTTAACGGATAAACCGACGGAAGGATTAATTATGAAGGAGATAGGGAAGGTTAATTTAAGTTTGTGTGCAAGCCCCTCTTATATAGAAGGGAGAGGGTTGCCTCTTCACCCAAAAGAATTACCTAATCATGATTGTTTGTATTTAGGAGAAACAACAACAGATCATATTTGGGAATTCGTGAAAGGCGACGAGAGTCATGTTATTGCAGTGACAGGTCGATATGCTGTTAACCATTCGCAGATGCGGCTAAATGGTGTTAAAGACGGATTTGGTATTGGGATATTTCCTGATTTTGTAATTAAAGAAGCGTTAGAGAATAACGATGTTGTTCCTGTTCTTTCTGATTGGCAGATAAAAGGAAATTATCATGGTGTTATCGCGATGCAGTATGCACAAAATAAATACATGCCATCAAGAATAAAAGTATTTACTGAGTTTGTAAGACAGAATTTAATGAAAGAGCAGAGCTAGTTATGAATAAATTAGAATTGCGATTATTGAGAGGCTTACCTGGTAGTGGAAAATCAACATTGGCAAAAACATTGGATTTGGTACATATAGAGGCGGATCAGTTTTTTGTGAATGATGATAATAAATATTGCTTTGAAGGATCATTATTAAGCTCGGCTCATCAATGGTGCCAATCTCAATGTGAATTTAATCTTTATCATGGTAGAAGTGTGGTGGTGGCGAATACGTTTGTTAAGCAGTGGGAAATGGATGCTTATCGGAAAATTGCCCAACAATACGGAGCAGTACTGAATATTGAAGTATGCAAAGGCCAATTTAAAAGTACGCACAACGTCCCTGAACTAGTAATAAAGAGAATGAAAAAGGATTGGCAAGCTTAGTCGTTGTAGGTTGTTTTCATATCGATCTGTTTGTTTTTTGAGCGATCGTTTTCTTTGTTTTAAAAAGTACTTGCAACTGCTTTCTAAATCTCTATACTTCGCATCCGTTGTCACAGCAAACCTTTCTTAGCAAGGGTTTACGGTTTCGATGTGAAGTGAAACATTAACGCGAACGGAGTTTTCAAAAGTTGCTTGCAACTTACTTTTAGTAATTGAAATGACACTTCAAACAAAACGAAAGTGAAAGCTTAGTTTTGAGCTCTTTAATAATTAGACCTTAGCAATCTGTGTGGACACTTATAGGTTGATAGTCAAAATAGCTTAACTTATTTATAAGTGAGCAACTATCAATGAACTGAGTGACTACACAAATATATTTATGTAAGAAATCAGTATAAATCATTGAGCCGGTTTTGTTTCTGCCCTCTTTTAATTAAGAAGACAGAGCAACCAAAAAACTTTAATTGAAGAGTTTGATCATGGCTCAGATTGAACGCTGGC
>NZ_CAWPRC010000211.1:0-8901 GCF_963890165.1 Aliivibrio sp. SR45-2
AGTAAAGAATACATTGCAGATAATGGGACGATCTTTATCTACAAGCTGCCTTTTACTAAGTTGATTATTGACTTTATTTGGGCTGAAATCGGATTATTGTTATTGATGTTTTATATCCTTTGGAAGCTGTCAGAGTTAAAGGAAAAACAACTAAAGCTGACGAGTATTGAATCGGTGATTAATAGAGATGAATTAACGGGTTTGTATAATCGCTCTATTTTAAAAGACAAAGATTTACTCAATACAAAACAAAAAAGTAGCATGTCGGTGATCGTCATTGATGGTGATAAATTGAAAGCAATCAATGATAATTTTGGGCATCACATTGGTGATGAGGCGATAAAGCAAATTGCTCACGGTATGCGAATGACCTTTAGAGAGAGCGATTATCTAGTGCGACTTGGTGGGGATGAATTTCTTGTAATATTGCCTAATTGTGATGTTAGTGTTGCCCAACAACTTGCGATTAAATTGCAAGAAAATATCAGTGCGGTCGCTTTTAGTAAGCATTTTCTATCGATCGATGTGAGTGCTGGAGTAACGGCCGTTTTGCAACAAGAGACATTAGCGACGGCAATAAAGCGAGCTGATACGCTGTTGTATAGCCAGAAAATGACTAAGGATATGCCATGAATTCTGATTTAAATTACAATTTATTGAAAGTGTTGTTGTTACTTAATCAACACCGTAATCTAAAGAAAGTGGCTCTTATTATCGGTAAAACAGAAAGCGCGGTAAGCAAGTATCTAACTAAAATGAGAGAACAAATAGGAGATCCATTATTTGTTCGAACTTCTCATGGTTTAGAGCCTACTCATGTACTAACTTCTTTGTTACCTAGCTTTGAAAGTGGATTAAGTGTTATTGATAATGCGTTGTTTGAAAAAGGGAGCTTCTCTTCAGAAAATTATACCGAGACGATCCGAGTCGCGATTCATTCCGCAGTCATGTCATATTATTCAACGGAGATATATACAGCAATTCGCGAAGCCTTTCCTAAGCCGATGATCGCGTTAGAAACGTGGACGGAATCTACAGAGCAGCGCATTTTAGATAGTAAAGTTCATATTGGAGTGAGCTTTATGCATGAAGAGCGAGTCAAAAGTATTTATCAGTCAAAACTAACGGATACCACAATGGTTGCTGCGGTATCTCCAAACAGTTCGATTAATTCGTGGGAAGATGCGATTAGAGCGCCATTGATTTCTTTTAAAGTAAATGACTTTAATCATTCGAGACAGTATTTTATTGAACATTGTAAAAAAGCGGGGATCACGCTTAATTATAGAGTCAGCACGGATGATTTTGCCACTGCGACACGTTTGATTCAGCAAGAAGACATGGTTTTTATTTGCTTGAAGAGATTAATCAGCCCTTACAATGTTAAATTGATCCCTATTCCTGAGAATTTTCAAGGAAAGTATCCTTTTGTTTCTTGCATGAAATTGGCGAATAGGAACAGCCCATTACACTGCTTATTAGACGATATCATTCGATTGGTGGTTGTTTGATTGTCTATAATTGTTGTTTAATAGCATCACTGACTTTCAATAGATCAATTAATGACGTTGCATTATGCTTTTCTAAAATTCGAGACTTATAGGTACTGATTGTTTTAGCGCTTAATGATAACAATTCAGAAATTTGTTTATTACTGTAACCTCTCAATAGATAATTAAGTACAATGATTTCTCTATTGGATAAATCGACATCTTTTTTTATGGATGTGCTTTGCTTAAATAATGTATAACCTCGTAATACATTACTCATCGCATCATTGATAAGCGTGGTTGATTCTTCTTTCGAAATATAACCATTTGCCCCTAATTTTTTTGCAGAGTCTGAATACATTTCATATCCGTAGCTAGAAATCACCAGAATAGATCCCTTGAATTGATTCTCCCTGACTTTTTTAATGAACTCTAGCCCGTTAAATTTATTTTGTTTAATGTCTAGAGAGATAAATCCTATATTATTATTCGCTAAAATAGCCAGTGCTTCTTGCATTGATGTTGCATGAAACACATTATTAATTGTTTCTTTTTTCTTTAAATAAGCAGTAATTGACTCAACGATAATTGGAAATGTATCTAGAACTAATGCATTGATCTTTTCTGAAGCGGGCATGGGTGAACCTTATTATTTTTTGAACTACTGTCACCAAATGCATCCTGCGGACATATCCATGTTCTCTTGCTTTCACAGTGTAACTTTAAATTTAACATCTTAAAGGAAATATAAACTTTCCATAATGGAAAGTAAAACATTTATATTTTTTCCATTTTGGAATTTTTAATTAAACAATCCATTTTTTGTGCATTAATTCATTCGTTAACCATTGGCATGCTTTACCGTCATTATCTTTATGCCATGCAATAAATAAAGGGGGATTCACTCTTGGTACAATGCATTTTTTTTCGATTAATATGCCTGTTTTAAGTTGTTCTCTAATTAAGTGCCTAGGTAAAAATCCAACACCGACGCCCATCATTTGAGCTTCAATTTTGCCTTGCATAGTTTTAAACCGGATTTGTTGTTTGCTTTTAAATAGCCCTGTGTCTCTGGTTGGCAGTAGTAAAGAAGAATCAGAAACAATTAAAGAGGGATAAAGTAATAAATCACTGGCTTGGATGGTTCGATTTACTAAAGCTAAAGGGTGATACTGGCTTACAGCAAACAGAAACTCGACTCGACCAATTTCTTTTATTTGATACTCCCCTTTTGGTAAATGGTCTGAGACACCAATGGCAATGTCGGTACGGTTACTATGAAGGGCATCCCAGCCCCCACCGAGTGACTCTTCAGAAATTGTGATGTTTGTCCCATGTTCTAATTTATTGAACTCTATAATTGATTCTAATAAAGGAGATAGAGGGATTATTGTGTCTCTTGAAATGGTAATGTTTCTTTCCCAGCCAGAATCGAGCTGTTTCACTGCGGATTCCAATTTATCTGTCGCAATGAGAATTTCTCTTCCTTGTTCTAATATTAGTCTCCCAGCAGAAGTTAGAACAGCCTTCTGTTTTGAACGATCAAATAAAGTAACACTCAGATCTTCTTCTAATTTTTTGATGGTATATGTTAAGGCCGAGGGAACTTTAAACAGAGACTCTGCCGCTGAAGCGAAGCTGCCTTTTCGGTCTATTGCATCTAATGCTCTTAATGCATCAAGTGTTATCGGGGAGTTCATTGATGTCCTTATTTCTGTAGTTCAAAATAATTGAACAACTTGGTCAAAATTCTCTAATTTCATTAAAGAATAGCATATTTATACTGGTGGAAAGAATAAATGGAGTCTTCTCTATTTTTAATTAGTTTATTAAAGGAAATACAATGAAACAAAAAATTAGCCAACTATTATCTTCGACTGCAGGCTTTAGCACGTTGGCATTACGTATTCCTATCGGAATTATTTTCATGGCTCATGGTTCACAAAAACTGTTTTCATGGTTTGGTGGTTATGGCTTAGAAGGGACTGGACAGTTTTTTGAATCAATTGGTTTAGCGCCTGGGGTAGCAATGGCGTTTTTAGCAGGCAGTGCAGAATTTTTTGGTGGGTTATTCATTTTACTGGGTCTGTTAACTCGTCCTGCAGCACTTGTTTTAGCATTTACTATGGTTATTGCGATTGTTAGCGTGCATTTACCAAACGGTCTATTTATGGCTGACGGTGGGTATGAATTTGGTTTAGCACTTTTAGCTGCATGTGTATCATTAATGCTGTCTGGTAGCGGAAAATTATCTCTAGATGAATGGCTAAATAATAACGTTATTAAATCGTAATAGTTGATAATTTAACTACATATAACGAATGACTTATCATTTTGTTATTGGTTTTATTAATGTGAAAATAAAAAGTCATATACAATTTGTGTATGATTTTTTTGTTACCAATAAGTAATTGTTTTGGTTTGTGCTTATATTTAAGTTAATTCTTATTTTTGCTGCTTTTCTTCTATTGACTTTATTGTCATTACAATTAAATAAGGTAGTATTTTATTTACGCATTAATAAAATAGAATGGATATATGAAAACCTTAAAAGGAAAGTTACTGCTTATTTTTATAAGCATGAGTGTTGTGGTTTGTTTTGGATTGTCTGGATTTGGGTATCTCAATTTTAAAGATGAAAGTCTTACTTCTTATAATCGAACAATGACAGAAAAAACAGAGTTAATTTCAACGAATTTAACATCAAAAATAAAAGAATATTTTAATGTAATCAATTCTATTTATGTTGATGTCGATTCTAATGGTACGCTGATTGATATCGATAAAACATCGAATATATTAGAAGGTATTAATAAGAAATTGGCTCTCTTTGACAATATATTTTACGCCGATAAAACAGGTTTAACGGTTTCTTCAGATGGTAAAGGTATTGTCCCTAATTTCAATGGTAAATCTAGAGAGTGGTATCAAAGAATCTTCTCCGGTGAAAACGAAGTAATTACAGAGGTTTATACTGATACTGATAATAACCAAGTATTCTCTTTTGCTATACCTGTAAAACGAAATAATCAAATTGTCGGTGTTCTTGCAGCGTCTCTTCCTGTATCCACTTTTTCTGATTTTATTAGTGAATTAACACTTAACAATCAAGTTTACGTGTATAGAAAAGATGGTTATATTTTATCATCAAAAAAATCTGAATATATTGGTAAAAACATGCACGATGTTAGGCCTCAATATTCGGTATTATCCCCTAGTAATACATCAATGACGTACGATTCTTATACTCAGGATGACACTATTTATGTTGTTTCATCTTTAGAGAAAAGCCAGAATTGGATGATAGCGTCATTTGAATATAATGAGGTTATTCTTAAATCAAGCAATGACACTTTATTTATCTCAATGGTGATTGCTTTAGTCTCTATCGTGTTGTTTTCTGTGATTATCTATAAAGTGATTATGGATTTTATCTACAAACCATTAGGTGGAGAACCAGCCCATATTGAGAATATAATTAAACGTATTTCTCAAGGTGATTTAACCATGGAACTGACATCATCGAGTAAAGATACGGGTATTTATGCCAGTGCTGTTGCGATGATCAAAGAGTTAAAACGTGTTATTGAAGGCAGTCACCAGATATCTGAAAATGTATCAACAGCGTCAACTGAGCTTGCTGCTGTGATGACTCAATCAGAAGTCAATGCTCAACAAGAGACGGCACAAATAGAGCAAATAGCGACGGCGGTAAGTGAATTATCAAGTACGGCTTCTGAGGTTAGTATTAATGCATCTAATGCTGAAGGGGCGGCGAGTGCTGCTCAAACTAATGTCGCTTTAGGTCATGAGGCATTGTCGAACTCTAGTACTATTGCAACTAAGATTGGTGCTTCGGTTGAGGACTCTGTGATTATAGTTAATCAGCTCAAGGAGTACTCAACAGAAATTGGTGGTGTTATTGATGTGATTAATAGTATTTCTGAGCAAACGAATTTATTAGCGTTGAATGCCGCTATAGAAGCCGCAAGAGCGGGTGAGCAAGGTCGAGGTTTTGCTGTTGTTGCAGATGAGGTTCGTTCTTTAGCTGGGAAGACACAACAATCTACGGTTGATATCCAAGAGATCATTGCTAAGTTGCAAGAGCAATCAGATAAAGCGGATATTTATATGAAGTCGAATTCTCAATTGATCATTGAATCACAAGCGGTTGCTGAAAAAGTGGCGAGTGCATTTACGGGGATTGCTAATTCGGTTACTGAAATTTCAGACATGAATACGCTGGTTGCTGCGGCATCAGAGGAACAATCAAGTGTGACAAATGAGATTGCACAGAATATCAACATTGCTTCTGAGTTAGTGACTCAAAACGTGAGTGGTATTTATCAGAGCGCGAAAGCAAGTGAAGAGTTATCTGAGTTGTCAGTAAGACAAAAAGACATTCTTTCCTTTTTTAAAGTGTAGTATTCATAACGCATTTTATACTAAGAATAAGATTGTTTCTCATACCAAGTCACCCTATATAAAGGGTGACTTTTTATTTAAATGTTTGCTGTTAACTCTGTTGTAGAGATTCTAATTTGGCAATGGTTGTTTGAGTAATAAGTACATCATCCATATAGTAACTAATCTTTTCTCCATCACGCACTCCGCGTAAAATCGCCGTTTCTCCTGTGTCGTAAGTGATGTCCATTTGAATTGTATTGTCATCAATTTTTTGCATTTCGCCGGTAGAGATTGTTCTCTGGTTTACTAATGGATCAATGGGAGCACTACGTAATGATGGGTCTAGCTCATCATTTACTTTAAAATGGGTGTCTGTCTTTGAATCAAATATGTGTGGACTACCAGATATTGGGTTTTTTCCTGTCCAAAATTCTAATGAGTTAAATACAACATAATCAGCTGCGGTAATAATGCCGTAAACCGGCGCAAGAAGCAAGTTAACACCTGCTCTAGCGTAGCGATTATCCACAACTTCAACATTAAACTTCATTACTTTTCCTGTCACTGCATTGCTGCTAATACAACCGGTTAGTGTTGTTGTTAAAATAATGATAGCTGCTGTTTTAATGAATGTCTTTTTCATAATTTAGTTCCAAAAGTAAATAATCAGTGATGTGTTTTCTTGGAGCTATTATGTTTTTCGTTGCAAAACAATACTTACCATTTTGTGCCAATTAAAATTTCATTGATTTATGTTTCCGGGTCGAATTATCGCTCATTATTCGTACGTAAATTGATTTTGAGCCTAATATCTATGTACTTATATAAATTAAGTATCTATATAATTTAAATGCGTTAACGGTGATTTATTTTTTATTGACGGTTATATAAAGTAAGAGCTTAAGATGTATTGGATTGCTTGATTTTTAAGCGGTTTAATTCGGGAGAAATGAGACTAATGATAGTAATATTGTTAACTCATAGGCAAAAAAGAAAATAAGTTCCTATTCGAGCGCTCGAATGCTCATTTTATGTGTTTCTGTCACATTTATGAAATGGGCTAGGCGTTATTATCCTCTTCATCTTCTAACACGTAAAATAGGTTTACAATGAAAACATTAATTGCACATCGCGGCATGTCTTCTCTGGCTCCTGAGAATACTCTATCGGCTTTTTCACTATGTAAAGAGCATGGTGTTCAATGGTTTGAATGCGATGTGGATATTCTGCAAGACGGTACTGTTATTATTTCTCATGATGACACATTAGATCGTTGTACTGATAAAAGTGGTCGATTATACGATATCAGTAGCGCTGATTTATCTTCAATTGATGCTGGAAGTTGGTTTAGTGATGACTATATTGGTGAGCGTTTGCCTACCATTCAAGAATTGATTGCATTAGTGAACGAAAAAGAACTCAATTTAAATATTGAAATTAAATCGTGCTCTGAAAGTGCAAAATTAAGCCATTTATTAATTGATAATTTGATCTCAGCATTAAAAGAATTAAATCCTGAACGTGAGTTAATCATTTCAAGTTTTAACCATCTTGTGTTGTCTGAATTTAAACGTAAAAGTCCTGAAAGTAAGGTTGCCTGTTTATTTGAAAGCCATAATCTATGGGATGACTGGAATTCAATTATTGAATGGTGCCAAGCCGATTATATTCACCCAGAAGAAAAAGGACTGACGCGTGAAATGGTGAATAAATTTAAAGCATCAGGCATTAAAGTGAATGTTTGGACAGTGAATGATTTAGCACGTGCCAATGAATTATTTAATTGGGGTGTTGATGGGATATGTACGGATATTGCTCATAAGTTCCCATCAAAATATAAAGCATAAAAATAATAAATAAAAACAATAACGTGAAAGGATTACAAGTATGAATGTGTTTGAAAAAATTGGATTTACAAGTCGGAATCAACTGTTTGGTTTTTTCTCTGTGGTCATGTCAGGGCAAATTATTTACTCTGCGTTTGAAGCCTTTAAAGGAACATTTTACAATTTATTACTCGATGTGTTGCAGATCGATAATACCCAAATGGGGATATTATTTACGTTGATTGGTTCTGCCATGTTTTTCTATATCCCAGCTGGTTGGGTCAATAACCGTTTTTCTGTAAAATCCATTTTAATGACCAGTTTGGCAATACGATTTATTAGTATGATGACAATCATCTTCTTAGAACCTGGGTTCAGTGTTTTAGTTGTGATCGCTGGTATTTGGGGCTTGGTTGATGCGGCATTCTGGCCTTCTGTTGTGAATGGAGTGACATTAATGTCTGGCGACAAAAATAAGGGCATGGCATTTGGCTTATTAGAATCTGTACGTCGTGCTGCTGAAATGAGCATGAACGCCGTTATTGTTGGTATTATGGCACTTGTTGGCGGTTCTATTCTTGTATTCCAAGGTGCGATTGTCTTCTATACATTATTGATTCTACCGATGATTTTCTGTGTTTGGAAGTTTGTGCCTGATAATTACATGGAAATTAAACAAGGTGAAAGTAAAAATAAAGAGGCGTTAAAAGGCCTACTTCATGTATTAAAAATGCCAACCGTATGGTTAGCTGCCGTGACTTCTCTAACGGTGTATTGGATTTATATTACGCTTATTTACACGGTTCCTTATCTGCAAGCGGTCTTCGGTTTATCAACAGCACAAGCGGCTATCTTCGGTATTATTAATACTGGTGCAATGGGGGTTATTGCTGGTTTAGTTGCGGGTTCTATCGCGGATTTTGTTTTTAAGTCTTCAATTAAAATGATGTTCTTTGCATTGGCATTAACGGCTATTTGTTTAGGTGTGACGATTGCTTTACCTAAAACAGAAGGTATGTTGATGATTAATATGATTCTTTTAATGTGTTTCTCATTTAGTATTTTCCTTGCTAAAGGCATCATCTTAGCGCCAGTTGCTGAAGCGGGTGTACCAAAAGATTACAGTGGCTCTGCAATGAGTGTGGGTTCATTTGCAGCTTATGCGTCTGTATTCTGGG
>NZ_CAWPRC010000212.1:0-8726 GCF_963890165.1 Aliivibrio sp. SR45-2
AATCTTGGTAAATCAATTCTTTACCAATTAAAGCGAAGCGTTGACAAAGATCGTGTAACAAATGCATCAACACGATTTGCTACACTCGGCGTTGTCAGTTTGCCTTTAGTTTCAGTGATTAAGGCGTAAAAATTCAGTTAAGTCTGTATCGTAGCAAACGTGTTATGCAGGCGTTATACATTATTCAAATATAGTATATTTGTCTTTATGATTTAAAGGAATGAGATATAATTCTGCTTTCGGTTAAAGGCTAGTACTAAAATGATGAAAGTTAATTTGGACGTTGTAATAAATAGTCCTAAAAATGAAATTGATATGCAATATGGTTTGGAGACACTTAAAGGAACTTCAGATGTAGTTAGTATAGCGGCTGAAGCTATTCTACGTTCTCGTGTTCCAGAAAAAAGAACACATAAGAGTGATGCAAGAACAGTTTTGAAGCAATCATTTACTGGTTCATATGGACATCAATTCTCGATCGAAGTTGAAGATAGAGTATTACAAAGACGGTTACGAAAAATTGGTAATGATATCTTTTTAGAAGTGCTCAGTTATTTTGTCATGGAAGCTCTTTATCTTGAGTCTGGAGACCTTAGCCCAGAAGCTGAAAGTGTAGTCGAAGAACTGTCTGAGATATCTGATAAATTAATTGATAGACTAAAAGAACCACTAGTTGATACTCATAAAATTGCGAATTATTTTAATTATGATATTAAAATTCGACAAAGAAAAAGAGGACTGGTTGAACCAAAGCAACTATTATTACTAAATAAAGATACAGCACGAAATATTACAGAAGCAGTGCGCTCAGATATAGAAGAAGATATGGATGTAGTTATAGTTCGTTTTCACTCTATTACTGGTAATGGTCGGTTTTATATAAAAGACAAACAAGAAATAGAATCCTTTGGTTTTGCTAGTAAAGTTAGAGCAGTTAAAGAGAAAATGCGAAAGGCTATTTCATCAAATTTACATAAAAATAATACGGTTCCTCCTGAAAATGGTGAATTTATGAAGATTAAAGTCAAAAAAGTAACTTTACCTAAAGGTAAAGTTATTAAATATCTAATAACTGGTGTGTATGTATGATGCTTAAAAGAATAGTTTTTGTATCAGTTGCAGCTATCGCTATCGCATGGCTCTCTTATTGGTATAATTTTAGCTATTTGCATTCATATGTAATATCAAAGAATCCTGGTGATTGGGGTGTTTTAGGTGACTTTTTAGGTGGTGTGTTAAATCCAATTTTAACATTTTTTACGATTGTATTGCTTGTCAGCTCTCTGAATCTCCAAAGGGAATCTAATAATCATTTAAAATTAGAAATTGAAAAAAGCGAACACTTTGAAAAAATTCGTTCATTTGAATCAAGGTTTTTTAATATGATTGATTCTCAAAAAGTGTTGTTTGAAAGTTTTAAGTTAGAATTTGTTGATTCAGTTCGGCATTCCTCTTCAGCTGTTAATGAATTGGAATCAATACTTATTGATATTAAGCAAGCGAATGGTTCTATCTCTCAAATTAAAAGGGCGATTGAAGCTTTTGATGATAATGATCAAATATTTTCAGTGACGAGGACATTTTGCATTATAGTAAAAAATATTAATGAAAAAATATCATTGGATAATGATTTTACATTAAAAGATAAAATGGATTATTACGAGACCCTTATTAACTTTACTGACTATTCCCTTTTCAAGTTAATATTAATATCTAGTAAATATTTGGAATATAAAAATCTAGATGTAATCAACCATAAAGATTTTCAAGATGTGTTGGAAGCTATTGGTGTTAAAGATTATTTAGATAAAATTTAACTTTTACCTAAATGAATCATAATGTATAACAAATGCATCAACACGATTTGCTACACTCGGCGTTGTAGGTTTCTTTTGGTTTACCGTATTAAGTGGTAAATTTAAGCTTAATCTACATGGTAGCAAACGTGTTATGCAGGCGTTATAAGCACCGATTTATTAAGGTTATTTGAGCCAGAGGTAAAGGTTTGAAATTTTCTACGCGTTCAGCGAAAGATAATGATTTTGAGTTCTTATTTGAACTTAAAAAGGCGGCTGAATTTGAGCCAATTAAGGCTGTATTTGGTTGGGATGATAAAGTCCAACGTGAAATGCATCAAGATGAATGGGATGAAGAAAAACCAACCATCATTGAAATATCAGGTGAAGCGGTAGGTAGCTATTTGCTTCAAAACAAAGGCGACCATTTCTATTTTTGCCGTTTCTTTTTATTGCCAAATTTTCACGGGAAAGGAATCGGAAGTCAGATTTTAAGTCAATGTTTAGAGTTTGCTGATAGCGAAAATAAGCCAGTAAAATTGTGTTATTTACAAGGTAATCGGGTAGGCGGTTTATATCGTAAATTTGGTTTCCAAGTAACATCAGAAGATGCTCAATTTATTCATATGAACCGTGTGAGAATGTGCTTATAACAAATGCATCAACACGATTTACTACACTCGGCAATCTCAGTTTGCCGGGTGTTTCTCGTTTTAAGGCGTCAATTTTAAGTATAATTGCATAGTAGTAAACGTGTTATGCAGGCGTTATAACGTTTTTGGGATTATATTCTAATTTGAAGTCGCTCGAATAATATCTAGAAGTAGGCATCGCTTTATTCTTTTTGTAGTAATTTCTTTTTTGAGCAATAAGTGTTCAAATCTAATTAAAAGGACTTGTTATGAATAGCGTAAAAACACCTAAAATCTTCCTCTACTCAATATTGTTACCAATTATCTGGATTGCATTTGGTCTTACAATAGCAACATTTCTTCCAAGCGTACAACTTGGCGCCGCTGGATTAGTGATTATTCTATATGTGACTATAACTTTAATATGTCTTCATTTTACTAAATCCTATCCTCGTCAATTTACTAAAAATGAAAAAATACGTTTAACCGCTTATTTTATTTTGTGGGCAAGTTTGTGTGAGTCATTGGTCGTTTTATCATTAGGGCAAATGGAATTAAACAAATTGTTTTTCATTCTTGGATTCACCGTAATTGTAGATGCAATCCTAATAAGTCTAGGAGTTCACTTTATCAGTAAGCGAATGATTAAGATGTTTTTAAATCAATCAATGAAAGCTGTAAATAAAACAGAATAATGTAAATTTAATTTCGAAGTACGCTGTTAATGCACGTTATAACAAATGCATCAACACGATTTGCTACATTCGGCATTCTAGGTTTCTTTGAGTTTACTGTGTTAAGTGGTAAATTTGGGCTTAATCTGTATGGTAGCAAACGTGTTATGCAGGCGTTGTGCGTACTGAGTCCGAAATTTTTTGCACGGTTCATCAATAGGATCGCAGCTTTCGTAGTTTTGGCTTAGTAAGCGTTCCTTTCTTCTTTGTTGCCTTTGGTTTCCGTTATTATCAGGTTCGGCAAATTAGCCCTTATTTCTCTAAGTTCAGGCGTTTCAGAGGCTAATTTACGCTTCAATTGTTCTTTGGTTATGCCTCATTTTATTCTGCATCAATGTTTTCCTCGCAGCATTTTCAATCCCAATTGTGGCGAGTGTATTTGGTTTTTCAGTTTCAAACTTGCTGAAACCAAGTCGTTCAAATGGTGTGAAAAATGTATTTGTTTTCTATTTACTTTATCTCGCAATTTAAGAACATTTTGTTCGCTTAATTGGCATTGGTAAATTAGAATCAGGGCTTAGAAAATCTTGGCAGGGCAGTTCTTTACCAAGCTGGCCAAGCCGAAAGTAAGCACGCACAACAATCGCATCAACACGATTTATTACATTCGGCGTTCTGGGTTTGTCTTTAGTTTTGTGATTAAGGCGGTAAAATTCAGGTTGGTTTGCATAGTAATAAACGTGTTATGCCAGCGTTATGTGTTCAAGAAAATTCGAATAATCAATATAATAGAGTAGTCAGATGAAGCTAGAAAAATTAATAATTGAAAATTTTCGTGGTTATAAAGGGAGAATTGAAATCTCACTTGATAACCTAACCGCCCTCATTGGTCGAAATGATGTAGGTAAAACTACAGTTCTTGATGCTTTAGGTGTCTTTTTTGGTCATAAATTATGTAAATATGATATTAGTGATAAATGCGTTTATTCTGGTGTTGATGATGATGTAATTATCGGCTGTGTATTTTCTGGAATTCCAGATAACCTTATTTTGGATGCAAGTTCTCAAACTACACTAAATGATGAATTTTTACTCAATGAAGATGGGCAATTAGAATTACATAAAATTTTTAAAAAAGGTAAAGGTGCAGGGGCAATTCATGCGTATTGTCGTCACCCATCAGTTAGAGATGCTAAAGGTATATTATTAAAAAAGAATGATGAACTAAAAGCTATCGCAGAGCGTTTATCTATTGATGTTCAAGATCGAAGATCTAACGTTATTTTACGACAAGCAATCTATAACGAAAAAGGGGATTTAAGATTAACAAACCAACTGGTAGCCTTAGCTAAGGAGGATGGGAAAGCAATATGGGAACAAATTCAATCTTATCTGCCACATTTTGCTTTGTTTCGAGCTGATCGTCCAAGTACAGATGATGAGTCAGAAGTTCAAGATCCAATGAAAGCTGCTGTGATTAACGCTCTTGGTGAAATAGAAGAAGATTTAAATTATATAAAAGATAAAGTTAAAGAAAAGGCATTGGCAGTAGCAATAAATACTATTAGCCATTTAAACGATATAGATTCAAATTTAGCACAGCAATTATCACCTGAATTTAAAACAGAACCAAAGTGGGATAGCATTTTTAAACTATCTCTAGTTGGTGATGATGGAATTCATATAAATAAAAGAGGGAGCGGAGTTCGTAGACTTGTTCTTATTAGTTTCTTTAAAGCTGAAGCTGAACGAATAAAGAATGAGAACTCTGGTCGTGGAGTGATTTATGCAATTGAAGAGCCTGAAACATCTCAACATCCTAATAATCAGAGACTATTATTAGAGGCATTTAGTGATTTAGCTAGTCTTGAAAATTGCCAAGTCTTACTTACAACACATGTCCCAGCTTTAGCTGGTCAATTACCATTAGAAAGTATCAGGCATATTCATCGAAATGACAGTGGGGATTTAGTTGTTACCCAAGAAAATGATAGTGTATATGAATATATAGCAAGGGATTTAGGAGTATTACCAGATAGCCGTGCTCAAGTGTTCTTATGTCTTGAAGGCCCAAATGACGTTAACTTCTTTAAGGGAATGTCTCGTATTCTGCTACGCGATGGTGTCGATGTTCCAGATTTAAATAACGACCCTAGAATTGTTCTACTTCCTCTTGGAGGCTCAACACTTAAGGATTGGGTAAATTTCCATTATTTAAGGCATATAGGTAAACCTGAAGTTCATATTTATGACCGCGATACAGACACACCACCTGCATATCAACAAGCTTGTGATCGTGTTAATAGTAGAAATGATGGTTCAATAGCTTTCTTAACTAGTAAGCGTGAAGCCGAAAATTATCTTCATGTAGATGCAATTAAACAAGCATTTCGACTAGAAGTTGATTTAGAAATCGATTCTCAAACAGATATCCCGAATCTTCTAGTTGATCATACTCCTTATAAAGAAAGTAATATAAAGAAAAAATTAAATAGTCGTGCCGTTTCTAATATGACCTTAGAACTTCTCGAAGAGGTTGATACAAATGGTGAGGTGCTTGAGTGGTTTAATGCAATTGGCTCAAGGATCAACTAATGTGTAACAATCACACATAACAAATGCATCAACACGATTTACTACACTCGGCATCTCAGGTTGTCGGGTGTTTCTCGTTTTAAGGCGTTAATTTTAAGTATAATTGCATAGTAGTAAACGTGTTATGCAGGCGTTGTGCGTACTGAGTCCGAATTTTTTGCACGGTTCATCAAAAGGATCGCGGCTTTCGTAGTTTCGGCTTAGTAAGCGTGAATTTCTTCTTTGCTGCCTTTTGGTTTTCATTTCATCAGGTTCGGCAAATTAGCCCTTATTTTCCTAAATTCAGGCGTTTCAGAAGCTAATTCACGCTTCAATTGTTCTTTGGTTATGCCTCATTTTAGCCTGTATCAGTGTTTTGTTCGCAGCATTTTTGATCCCAATTGTGGCGAGGATATTTGGTTTATCAGTTCCAAATCTGCTGAAACCAAGTCGTTCAAATGGCGTAAAAAGTATATTTGTTTTCCATTCACTTTATCTCGCAATTTAAGAACATTTTGTTCGCTTAATTGCCATCGGTAAATTAAAATCATGGCTTAGAAAATCTTGGCGGGGCAGTTCTTTACCAAGTTAGCCAAGCCGAAAGTAAGCACGCACAACAATCGCATCAACACGATTTATTACATTCGGCATTCTGGGTTTGTCTTTAGTTTTGTGATGATGGCTGTAAAATTCAGGTTGGTCTGCATGGTAATAAACGTGTTATGCCAGCGTTATACGAACTCTGAGAATACAGTTTTTTGGTTCAGTTTAGCGATTGAACCATTAGTTTTTTAGGTGTGAAAGTAGGGTGGTTTTCCTTTTTCTTTGTTGCCTTTTTGTGTTCGTTTCATCAGGTTCGGCATTGAACTATTATTGTCCCAAATTCAGGCGTTTCAGAGACTAATTTACGCTTCAATTGTTCTTTGGTTATACCTCATTTTAGCCTGTATCAGTGTTTTCCTCGTAGCATTTTCAATCCCAATTGTTGTAATGGTAATTGGTTTATAAGCACCAAATTGGTTGAAACCAAATCGTACAAATGGCGTAAGAAAAAAGGATTGTTTCGTTTCACAGTTATTGCCGTTGATTGGATATTTTGCTCGCTTAATTGAGCCAGTCTAATTAAACTCAATTTACAGCAAATCTTGGTAAATCAGTTCTTTACCAATTTTATCGGAGCGAAAGCAAGGCTCGTATAACAAAGCAATCAACACGATGCTATTTACATTCGGCATTCGCGGTTTAGAGTATAATTGGTTTTGTAAGTCAGTCTTTCGCACGTGTTATTGCGGCGTTATACCGTTTCTTTTTGCGTCAAATACCTTGAAATTACGCCAATAGCCACAATATATAAATGGTTAATATTTTAAAGGATTAAATTTTGAAAACTATATCTGTAAAACCTGGTGATGTTCTTGTATCAGATTTTGGTGTTTACCAACATTGGTCTATTGTTACTGACAAAGTATGTACTAAAGGAACACCGCTATTAATATCCGCAACACAAAGAAATGGGACAGTTCAAGAAGAACCTTGGCATGATGTTACCCAAGGTAAAAAGACCTACGTTACAAACGCTAAATTTTCTAAACCTATATCTGAGGTGTTATCGGATGCTAGGTCTCAAATTGGTCTATGGCCTTATTCCGTAACATCTAAGAACTGTGAGCACTTTGTTAAGTGGGCAACAGGATTAAAGGTAACATCTACACAGGTTACTGCCGGTGTAGTAGGCGCTGGTGCAGGAATAGCTTTAGTTGGTCTATGTTCCGAGAATCCTAAATTTGCAAAATTTCTAGGTTGGTCAATTTTACTTGGTGGTTTAGCTGTCTTAGGGGCGAAAGCTGTTGAAAAAGTAGATTAAGTAACGGTATAACAAAGCAATCAACACGATGCTTATTACACTCGGCATTCGCGGTTTAGAGTATAATTGAGTTTGGTAAGTAAGGCGTTCAGCACGTGTTATTGCGGCGTTACACGAACTCTAAGATTGCAGTTTTTTGGCTTAGCTCAGCGATTGAGCCATTAGTTTTTTAGGCGTGAAAGTAGGGTGGATTTCCTTTTTCTTTGTTGCCTTTTAATATTCGTTTCATCAGGTTCGGCAATTGACCATTTTTGTCAAAAGTTCATGGATTTCAGAAACCAATTCACGCTTCAATTGTTCAGGGTTTTGCCTCATTTTAGTCTGCATCAGTGTTTTTATCGCAGCATTTTCAATCCCAATTGTGGTTAGGGTATTTGGTTTATCAGTTCCAAACTGGCTGAAACCAATTCGTACAAATGGTGTAAGAAAAAGGGATTGTTTCGTTTCACAGTTATTGTTGTTGAAATGATATTTTGCTCGCTTAATTGAGCCAGTCTAATTAAACTCAGTTTACAGTAAATCTTGGTAAATCAATTCCTTACCAAGTTAATAGAAGCGTTGACAAAGATCGTGTAACAAATGCATCAACACGATTTGCTACATTCGGCGTTGTCAGTTTGCCTTTAGTTTCAGTTATTAAGGCAGTAAAATTCAGGTAAGTCTGCATGGTAGCAAACGTGTTATGCAGGCGTTATGTTGTTTTTTAGCTATCAATTAAGGTAAGGCTAGATAAATGTTTGAAAGTAATATTGGTTTTACTGATGATTTTGATTGTATGGTGTCCGTTTTTTCAAAAAAAGGAACCCTTGTTGGTGAGGGTAAGCTTGTGCTATCACCTAAAAGAATTCCAAAGGTTGAGTTTGATTATCATGTAAATATTTCACAATTTACAAAAAATACTTTTTTTAAATGTACTTCACAAAAAGGTAATTTTACTTTTCTTAGTTGTGAGGTTATGAATAATTGCATATTTCCCAAGGTTGTTGTTAAGGGAGAAAAGAAAAGTTGTAAATTCAAGAAAGTAAGTGTTTTATTACAAGGAATATCTGAGTGGATGGACTCCACTGGTCAGTTTTCTATTACAGATAACGAAATATCTCGGACTAGAGAAAAGAAGACATTTAAGTCAAATATAGTTGTAAATGGAAAAAGAATAACAATTTCTAATGAGCATTGGTGCCAAACA
>NZ_CAWPRC010000213.1:0-7543 GCF_963890165.1 Aliivibrio sp. SR45-2
CTGCATTTAGTTCTTTTGCTTTTTGAATATCCAAAGGTTCATTTTCGTATGAAATAGACACAGGAACGATATTCAACCCATTCATATATTCAGAAAAAGTTTCTTTACGTTTACGACCTTCAACATGAAACATTTTTAAAATTGCAGCATCAGTAAAGTCATTCCCATCTTTAGCTCGACCTTCTTTTTGTGCAATCCAAATTGAATTATTTGTTTCAAGAGAATGCTTGATATAAGAAGAGAGTAAGCTAAGCGCTTTTAACATCTGGCGAGGGGCTTTTGCTGAACGCTTAACAATGAAACTCTTATTCAATTTCATTAATTCAGTACTGCATGCTTTTTTAAGCAAGTTATCGCCAATAGCAATACGTACTGTCTGCATCTTATTGTTGTATAGAACCCAATTCATCAAGGCTGGGTCCATTGCAATATCACGGTGGTTAGAGATAAATAAATAGGCTTTATTTGAATCTAACTTATCAATACCGCTGTAGGTGATCCCATCCGTGGTATTTTTTACTGTTTTATTGAGATAAGTCGCCACTTGCAGCTGTACATCTTCAACTGTTTTGATCTTAGAAAGGCTACGACGAAGTTTGCAACGAATTAAAGGCGCGAGAAACCAAAACAAAATTTTGGATGCCGAAGGAAACTTATAATGCAAAATAGCATTAATGAATTCATCATCAGAAATTAAACGTTCAATTGCCTCAGGGACTTCACTGTCATTATACGGGCGAATTTCTTGATAGATATCTTGTGTGGTCATGTGGGTACTTATGATTACCGAACAGAATTAATAAGCGCGTATTCTACTCGATTTTATCTCTGTTGTACGTGATCTATTTAAGAGGTCGTACCATTCAGGCCATAATATAGGTTAAATTCTTAGAATACTTTGATTTTTTAGCGGAAAGCAGTAAAGTGACGGACTTCAAAGTAAGAGGTTTTTATGAAAAGCGCAATCACATTCCACTCAAAAACATACGAACAGCTTTTTTATACCGCTCGTAAGAAGAAAAACTATTATGAACTGGTTTATGTCAATACAGGCACCGCTCTCATCCGTTTAGGGAAATGGGAATACGTAGTATCAGCTGGAGAGTTTTTTTGGTTACCGTTTGATTCTTTAACTTCAATCACTATTGTTCCAAACTCTCAAATTGCTCACATTGCTTTTTCTATTCGAACTCGCGAAGATTTGCCGACACAAGGTGGCTTTGTTAGCCAAACAAGTTTGCTTAACGCGTTAATAGAGAAATTGTTCACAGCCTCATTAAATGAACAACAAGAACAACGCTTACTGGCTGTGATTCAAGATGAGTTGTTACTGGCAACGTTTCACACTGATGTGTCTAAAGAATCAATGCAGGTTAATAATTACATTAGCGTATTAAGCGACCAAAAAACGACAAATGAAAGTAATGTTATCTCTGCTGAAATGGCATTAATGCTAAAAGTAAGAGAGGCTGATAAAATGCGAAAATCAGGCGCGAAAGACGTGATGATAGCAAAGCGCTACTTTTCTGATGACATACAAGCAATGAACAGCTCATTCAGTATTTTTCTATAAGAAAAAGTAACGTTCGTAATAAAGTCGATGATTATTGAAAAGGAATTTCAAATTGCATGAACACTTGGTCATCCACTTGTTCATGCCATCTATAATCAATTCTAAACCTAGGTTCGTTACCCTTTTCTTCTCCACCAAAAGCCAAACTAAGCTGTAATCCATGGCTTTCAATCCAATCGGTATAAGAATCAAATTCTTCTATCTTTTTGTCGTAATACTCTTCTGGTTGCCAAACCGTAAACCCGACAGCACTGTCACTAAGATAACCGGTAAGTAATGGGTAAGGTTCTTCACCACTACTGTATTCCCATTTATCCCAATAACTTTCTTCAAAAAGCTCAGACTCTAACTGATTAGTAATATCGTATAACTGGCTAATAAATTGATTTACTTCAAAAAGAGGTATCAAACAAGTAGACGATGACGAGTAAACCTCGCGTGAATAAGAGGCATAACTGTCTTGCAAACAAGTTGCTTTTTCTTCTGCACTCAATTCAATAGGCAGAAGCAGGGTTAAACTAAAAAAACCAACTTGTTTTTTCATCACGCGTTACTCGTATAACTGGTGAGCCTTAATATATTGACTCACACCTTTGGTTGTTAGGTGACTTATGTCATGACCATTTTTTATGGCATGTCTTATGTCTGTACTTCGTATTGGCAAGGTTTCAGGGCAAGCCATTACATTCCACTTTTTTGCTATTTCATCCGCTTTAAAGAATTGACTAAACTTCATTAAATTATCTGGTCCGATGATAAAGGTTATATCGGCGTCTGGATTTTTTTCTTGAAGATAAGTCAGTAAAGAAAATGTGGTTACGCTTTGTTTTGGAACGTAGAGCTCACTTTCGATGCAAGACAACTCTACATTACTATTAAATTCATCAATAAAAGTTAACACCATGTCAATACGAGTGTCAAAAGGAAGCATTTCTTTCCCCCAAGCATGAGAAATACTTGGGACTAATAGCACCTTATCAAAATGACTAAGGCGTTCAATGACACTTTTATGCCCTAATGATGGTGGATTAAAGGCGCTACCAAATACCGCTATTTTCATATATTACTCGATGTTGATACTATTATTAATCAGCATAAGTGAAAAATTTGTCAATCACTATGCATTAGCTCATTACTCTGTTATTAATTCTTTAAATTCAGTATTATATTAGGACTAATTACTCGTAATCACAACTCCAATGAATGATTTGAAAGGAATGAGAATGCAGAAACAGATTGTTGAAGAAATGAAAGTTAAGGTATCAATTGATCCCCTTAGTGAGATTCAACGCCGTGTTGATTTTATCAAATCCACATTGACACAATCAGGATGCAAATCACTGATTTTGGGGATCAGTGGCGGTGTTGATTCAACAACATGTGGACGCTTAGCTCAAATAGCCGTTAATGAATTAAATAAAGAATCGAATTCAGCTGATTACCAATTTATTGCGGTACGCCTTCCTTATGGTATTCAAAAAGACGAAGACGAAGCACAATTAGCTCTTGAGTTTATTAAACCAACACATTCAATTAGTATCAATATTAAAGACGGCGTTGACGGTTTACATAAAGCAAACCATCTTGGTTTAGCTCATACTGGTTTACTGCCTACCGCAAATGATAAAATCGATTTTGTAAAAGGTAACGTAAAAGCACGAGCTCGTATGATTGCTCAATATGAAGTGGCTGGCTATGTCGGTGGTTTGGTATTAGGGACGGATCATTCGGCAGAAAACATTACCGGATTCTATACAAAATTTGGCGATGGTGCTTGTGACTTAGCTCCTTTATTTGGATTAAATAAGCGTCAAGTAAGAGACGTTGCCGCAGAGCTTGGCGCACCAGAACAATTAGTAAAGAAAGTACCAACGGCTGATCTTGAAGAATTAGCACCACAGAAAGCCGATGAAGATGCATTATCTGTCACTTATGATGAAATTGATGATTTCTTAGAAGGCAAAAAAATTGATGCTGAGGCAGAGGCTAGATTAATTAAAATCTATCAAACGTCCCAGCATAAGCGCAAACCTATCCCAACTATTTATGATTAATCATTGATACTAGGTAACGCTCTTTGATCACTGACTAACGCTTCTTTTGAAGCTTTAGTCAGTTTTTTTATTCGATATTCATACTTTAACGCCAAGGATTTATTTTCTACTTCATAAGACCATACCAATTGTAATGGCCCCTTCCCTTTTAAATATTTAGCCCCTTTCCCTTGCTGGTGAGCCAGAAAACGACGATCTATATTATTTGTGATACCACAATATAGTGTATTTAATTTGGTTCTAATTAAGTAGATAAACCAAGGTGAATCAGTTGTTTTCATTATGCTAATAAATCATTAACTAGTTGAGTCAGCTGAGCCATTTCGGCTTTTAGCTCCGCAACTTCAGATTCTAACAAAGTGATGCGCTCATCATTCTCTGTTGAGTTTGAATGGTTAGCCACGTTTGTTTTATCAACAACAGTGACATCATTAAAAACCTCACCACAAAATAAATGGGCATAGCGTGCTTCTCTCTTACCTGGTTCTTTTTCTAACTTAGTCACCATTGGAGATGCTTCACTTAAGCCTAATGTCGTTAATACGGACTCGACTTCTGCGACATTATCAAACTCACATAAACGTTGGGTTCGAGTACGCAGTTCCCCTGGTGTTTGAGGTCCGCGTAAAAAAAGAACGCACAATACAGCCATTTCTTGTTTTGACAATTTTAAACTACCAAACTCCGTATTACAGAAACGATGTTGGTATTTTGCCACTCTTGAATTTCCACGAGTTTCATCCGTAACCACACGTTCTGACACTAATGTATTTAAACTATCTAAAACATCCGAATCAGACATCAATGTGACAGGGTCACGGTTACTTTTTTGATTACATGCTGTTGTTAGTGCATTCAGTGTTAATGGATATTGCTCAGGGGTGGTAACCTCTTTCTCGATAAGGCAACCTATAATGCGGATCTCGGTTTGATTGAATATTCTCATTTGTTAATTCCTTCTGACGTAAATATAACCATTACACGGCATAAAATGCGAAGCCTGCAAGCAAATCACTGTATTAGCATTGAATTAGTAATCTAACCTCTTAATATCCATGATAGTATTCCTTCGTTAGATTAATATCAATTGGAGAAATAACCATGGGCCTTTTTAGTAGTCGCTCTTCCTCATCCTCTTTATCCATCATAGCAAAAGGTTGCCGAGTTATCGGTAATATTGAATCTGATCAAAGCATTCAAATTGATGGGTTTGTTCAAGGTAATATTACAACGGATGCTGAAGTCATTGTGACGCCGACTGGCCGCGTTCAGGGTGAGATTAAAGGAGGCTTAGTTCTTATCAACGGATTAGTTGAAGGAATGTGCCAAGGAAATGAAGTCAGCATTCAAACTCAAGGTAAGTTTAAAGGAACGATGCAAACTCAACAACTTACTATTGAGAAAGGCGGTTTATTGATCGGTGAAAATCGTGAAATTGAAATCGTAGAACAAGTATCTAAAGTTATTTCAAAAGAAAAGCTAAAAACGCAAGATAATGTAGAATCTATAGCGTAATTTTGTTTTTTTAACACAGTATTGATCTTGTTATTGTTTTCGCTATTACATTTGTGATTTAATCAAGAAAGTAGCTATTGAATATTATAGGAAGTTTAAAATGAACAACGTATTCGAAATTATCAACCAAGCACGTCGTAAAAACAAACTGAAACGTGAATTGCAAGATAACCAAAAGAAAATCCGTGATAACCAAAAGCGTGTTGTACTATTAGAAAACATGCTTGATTATATTGACCCAAGTATGACTACTGCTGAAGTAATTACTATTGTTCAAAACATGAAAGGTGATTACGAAGATCGTGTTGACGACCACATCATTAAAAGTGCTGAGATCTCAAAATCTCGCCGTGACATCAGCCGTAAAATCCGTGATTTAACGGAAGCAGATAAAAAAGCAAATAAGTAATATTTTACTGAATTAATAAAAAATGGAGGCTAATGCCTCCATTTTTATTTCATGCCTTCAGCTAAAGCTTCAGCGGTCACGTCTTCAACAGCTAGAAACATCGATTTGATCTCTCCCGTTGTACTCCTCATCGGATTTAATGTGACGTTTTGGTACATAAATTTTGTTTGTTGGGTAATTGGACGAACATTGCGACAATGAAAAAGGTACGGTTTTTGACGCCAAATGACAAAACTTCGAGAGCCAAGCTCAAACACTGGCTTAGATTTCGCTCTAAACCAAGCTTCGTTAATTTCAGGAAAAACATCAAAAAGAGACTTCCCCATCACATCATGCGATTGCTTACCGCTATGGTGTGTCATAAATCCATTCCATAAATGAACCGTAAACTCTCTGTCTACAACAATTAAACCGACATCAACATTTTGTACAATATCAACCATCCAATGAAATTGTTCAAACTCTGCAGGAATACCATTCATTTATTCATCATCCAGTAAATACGCTAATTTATTATCTAAAATCGGCAATGATTCATCTACAATCATCAGCAACATATCGCATTTTATATCAGTACCATCGATATTATAGCTAACTTCAAAAGACATTATTTTATTAAAGGTTCCTTTGGTTGATTCAACGACACTGTCTACCGATACATGCTGGCCAAGCAACACGGGAGCGCTTTGAAAAAATCGGACTTCCGCTTGCTCTCCAATCCCTTTAAGAAAAGCACCAACCAAAATATTAGAAACATCCATTAATAATTCAAGTTCTAAACTATCAGAATCGGTTTCTGGGTAGTCCATCAATTTCGTTAAATCGGATACACTAGAGTCACTTAATAAGACTAACGCCTCTCCAGCAATACCTTCACCGCTAAATCCTTGGCAAACCCCTGACATATGTTCGTTACTCGCTAAATGCCTTAGCGTCATTTGAAGCTCACTCATTTCAAATAAGTTTACATTAGGTAATGGCATATTAACGAATACATCAAAATGACGAGCTAATGAATCAGCAGCTCGACCTATTGCTACGTTGGCAACTTCTAAATAGACGTCACGACGTCGTAATTGAGCATTATTTACCTGAACAGGTACATAACTTTGCGGTCTTTCTGGTGTGATATGCAAAGACTTAAGCGTAGATAAAAGTGTTGCTTTATCTACTGGTTTTTTTATGAATGCTCTTGCACCTAATGCTAATACTTTCTCTTGAGCTTTAGGTTGTATGTCACCAGAGACAACGATAACTTGTGTTTTAATGTCTCGGGAATTAATTTCTTCAAGAGTCCCATAACCATCCAATTCAGGCATAGTAAGATCAAGAAAAAGAAGATCAAAAGAAGAGGATTCAAGTTGGTTGATTGCATCCCATCCATGCATTGCAAATTGAATATTTGCTCCCCACGATTGAGGAATAACTCGAGCTAATTGCTTTCGAGCTAATGCTGAATCATCACAAATCAGGATGGATATAGCCATCTGTGTTACCTTTTTAAATAAAACTATCAATACTATATCAATTATTAATAATCTTAGATACGGTACACTATAGGTAAATAAAAAAAGGAGCCCTAAGCTCCTTTTCTATTGATTCGATTTTTACTCAGTTACGCTGTTTTTACGTACTTTTTAAGTAATGGCACTGAAATTTTTGCGTCTCTAATTTTGAACCAAAGATAAGTGGCAACAATAGAGAAGAATAAATACGACACTGCAAAAATGAATGGTGAGCTAATTAATTCAGCTTTCATTCCAATGACAACACCAGTTATAGTCACTGTCATTTTCGCAAATAGACCTAACACTAACATTAACATAGCAAGCTGTGGATATTTCGTCGTTCGAAATGCAAACCAATGACAACAGCCAACCGCTAATGTTGCGATGCTTAATCCTAAAATAAACGAATGAAAATGCTCGGCCGCGGCGACGCCACCAAGAGTTGATACTAAAAATATAAGTAATAATTTCATATAAACCTCAA
>NZ_CAWPRC010000214.1:0-7213 GCF_963890165.1 Aliivibrio sp. SR45-2
AGTGGTAGTTCAGTTGGTTAGAATACCGGCCTGTCACGCCGGGGGTCGCGGGTTCGAGTCCCGTCCACTCCGCCACTATTTAAAAAGCCCTAATCGAAAGATTAGGGCTTTTTTACGTCTGTATATGTCTTGTCCTGAAATGTGTTTACACATTTAGGACTTTTATATGACAAATCAAGAAAAAACAAAGAATAAGCGAACTCAACGCGATTATTCATTAGGCTTTAAATTGCAGCTTGTTACCGCTATAGAAAAGGCGATATGACCTATAAGCAAGCTCAACATATTTATGGTATTCAAGGCCGCTCTACCGTACTTACTTGGTTAAGAAAACACGGTAAGATGGACTGGTCTTAATCACCTAAGATTATTATGCCTAAATCTCCGAAAGCAAAAGAATCACCTGCACAAAAAATCAAACGTTTAGAGCGAGAGCTTGATGATGAAAGAATGCGTAATTTATTACTTAATGAAGTGGTAAATATTATGGATGCAGAGCACGGCGCTGGCCTTAGAAAAAAGTATATTGCCAAGGAGCAAGAAGCCTTCAAAAGTAGAAAATAATTAGCTTAGGGCGAGCTAGTCAGCTACTTGCATTACAAGGCAATGCATATACCAACAAGAACGTAGAGCTTTGAGCGTGCAGTTGAACTTTCACCAGTTAAGAATATGGTGTAAGAAATTCGACGATATATGCCTCGGATTGGAGGTAAAAAATTATATTTTTTACTTAAGCCGAAATTTATCACTCATGGTATAAGGTTAGGGAGAGATAATTTCTTTTCTTATTTAAGAAATGAGCGTTTATTAGTAAAGCCTAAACGAAGTTACATAAAAACTACCTACAGTAAGCATTGGATGAAAAAACATCCGAATTTACTAAAAGAAGTATACCTCAAACACCAGAAGAGGTTTTTGTCAGTGATATCACTTACGTTCAATCACAAGAAGGTGTTCATTATTTATCTTTAGTAACAGATGCTTATAGTCGAAAGATTATGGGGTATGAATTAAGTGATGAAATGAAAGCGACAGATGTGGTCAAAGCCCTTGATATGGTAATAGATTGTCGTCAGTATCAAAGAGAGACTATTCATCATTCAGATCGGGGCTTACAATATTTTTCAAAGATTTATCAAAAAAACTCAGCGAAAATGATATTAAGCCATCAATGACTGATGGATATGACTGTTATCAAAATGCACTAGCAGAACGAATAAATGGGGTCCTTAAACAAGAGTTCCTTTTATACGAGTGCAAAAGTTTAGACGAATTAAGGTGTCTAGTTGAAGAGTCTATTTTTATTTATAATGAAATGCGACCACATTTAAGTTTGGGAATAAAAACTCCAAATCAAGTACATAAAAAAAGCCAAGTGCATAAGCACTTAGCTTTCAATTAAAAATCGTCAACGTATTTTAGGACGAGACAATAAAATAAAATTTGATTAATCAGTGGTGTTTTGGTTATGTTGATGACGTAGATTAATAATATTTAGATAAAGAAAGAGGCCTTAATAAGCCTCTTTTAATTATAAAATTTGATTTAGTATGTGATCGGCTTTTATTCGTTTAATGCGTTTTATTAAACGTTTTACAGGGATCGGATAAGATTCTAGTTTATCGACTTGCTTGTAAGAACCGACTAATTGAGTATGTTGAAGTATTACCTTTAGTTCGGATTCTTTTTCGGTGATTAGCAATTTTTCTGGATCTTGTAATAACAACCCATTTTCTAGGTCTAATTTCCAAGCTCTTGGGTTTAAATTACTACCAGTGATTAAGGTGAATTCATTATCAACCCACAAACCTTTTAAGTGGAAACTATTATTCTCATGTTTCCATAAATGGATTGATAGCTGTCGACTTGCAATAGATGTTTCATTTGATTTTGCAAAGTGTCGAAGGTTCATCTCATATAAATAGGGAAGTCCTGCTATCGTTCTAAAATCCTCTTCTGGAGCGATATAGAAGTCGTTAGCTGTTTTGTCACCAACGATAATAGTCACTTTCACTCCTCGACGGAGTGCTTTTTTTAGTTCTTTCGCAATCTGTTTTGGAAAGTTGAAATAAGGAGTACATATTGTTATTTCACTTACCGCAGATGCAAGCAATAATTGTATGTATTTGTTTAAGCGGTTACCTTTGCGACCTAAACCAATTAAAGGTGTAACACCAACTTCACCTACTTTTCTTGTTTGAGGTATAAATTGGTAATTTACAATGCTTAATTGTTGCCTTAGTTCTTTGATTGCAGGCTTTAATGATTTTGTATCTGGTCGATTGGCTTGTGATAAGCAATTTACAGCGTCACTAGCTATAAGTGTCTTGGAGATAAGTGACACCATAGAATTGGCTAAGAATGCATTGTTCAGTATATGGTATCGATCAAAACGATATTTATCTTTATGAGCAAGATATACATCATTTAAGCTTGCGCCACTATAAACGACGGTATCATCAAAAATAAAGCCTTTAAGATGTAGGACACCGAAAACTTCTTTATTCCTTACTGGTACACCTAATACATTTATTGGGTACTTGTAAGTTTCGGAAAATTCACGATATAGAGCAGCATTACCATCGCTTTTTTCGGCACCAATTAAGCCTCTTTGTGCTCTGTGCCAATCAACTAGAACATTCACATCTAATGATGGTTGTTTTTGTTTTGCTTCATATAATGCAGTGAAAATTTCTCTACCTGCATCATCATTTTCAAGATATAGAGCCACGATGTAGATGCGTTTTGTAGCTTTTTTTATTTGGTTTAATAGTTCATACCGAAAATCTTCAGCTGTATGAAGGGTCTTTATATTCTCAGGATGTTGAGACAACATAGGGAGCTTACGTAGCTGCTCTTTACTTTCATGAGTTGTTGAGTTCATAACTAGTCATTAAATTATCAATATAATATCCGATATTTTAGCAAATTTAAGTCAAAATGCCGAGATTAATGTCGAATACTTAATCTTTTTTATATCGTAGAATATGAAGTTTTTTTCCTGAATTTGAGTATCGTTCAAATTTGGACCTAATAACATTTGGAATGAACGTTGACTCTGCGATGATAAAGTGATTTTGAGTATAAAAAGATAAAAGAGAGGGCTCACAAAAACAATAGCAATTTTGAATGTTATCTATACGAGTCATGATTTCTTTTAAGAAATAGTTACCTAGTTTTTTTCTTCTTCTATTCTCAATTATCATCATACCGGTTAAAAAATTACAATCTTGATAGGTCTTTATACGGACAGAACCTATGATTTTCTTGTCGTCTTCAAGTATTAATATTTCTTCTTTTCCTTTAGGTTTGCCTGATGGGTAATTCTCTTTATAAATCTTATGAAGAAGAGGTAAGCGCATTTTGTTTAAGTGAGAAACAGTAAGATTCATTCGTTGGATTCTATGTAGATTGCATTCATTGCGTTAGAATGTACTTAATCTAACCTATGAAATAAAGTGATATGAATATTTTATTAAATAAAAATCTTCGCCCTTTTAATAGTTTTTCTATTGACGTTAATGCGGATGTTATTATCGAAGCAAATTCAATAAATGATTTTATTGATATATGGTCAAATGACGATTATCGCTCATCGATTAAGTTACCATTAGGGCGAGGCAGTAACACTTTATTTTGTAATGATTTTTCTGGTGTTATTGTACTTAACCGAATTTTGGGTAAAGAAGTAACGGAAACAGAAACTGATTATTTATTATCTATTTCAAGCGGTGAAGATTGGCCTAGTTTTGTTAAGTGGTGTGTAGAGCATAATTACAATGGTATTGAAAATCTTGCAATGATCCCTGGTTGTGTAGGATCTGCTCCTATTCAAAATATTGGTGCATACGGTTTAGAGTTTAAAGATGTTTGTGATTATGTTGAGTATTTAGATTTAGAATCATTAAACATTAAACGTTTATCAAAAAGTGAATGTGATTTTGGTTATAGAGAGTCAATTTTCAAGAAATCATTAAAAGATAAAGTAATCATTACATCTGTCGGTTTTAAATTATCAAAATCGTGGGCCCCACTTTTGACGTATGGGCCCCTTGCCGATTTAGGTAGTGTGGTAGGAGTAACCGCTGAATCTGTATTTAAAGCTATTTGTGATATTCGCTCTCTTAAATTACCCAATCCTGAAGTGCTTGGGAATGCCGGTAGTTTTTTTAAAAATCCTATCGTATCAGATGAATGTTACTTAAAACTATCGAAAAAATTTCCTACTCTGCCTGCATATACCGTCTCTGATGGAAAGAAAATAGCTGCAGGTTGGTTGATAGATCACGCGGGACTTAAAGGTTTCTCGATTAACGATGCCCAAGTGCATAAAGAACAAGCTCTTGTACTAATCAACAATGGAAATGCAACATCGAAAGATATTTTAGAGTTAGCTCGCCATGTTCAAAAAACAATTTTTGATATTTATCATATAGAGTTGGAACATGAAGTTCGATTTTATTTTTCGGGCAAAGAAACGTCACTCTCGGAGTTGTTTGAATGAAGGAACACTTGAAAAAACTAGAAATATTGAAGGCGCTCAGTGATGGTTCTTTTCATTCAGGTGAGGAGTTAGGTGATGACATTGGCGTATCCAGAGCTGCCATAAGCAAGCATATTAAGGGGGTTCAGGAATGGGGATTATCAATATATAGAATTCAGGGTAAAGGTTATGCTTTATCTTCTCCTTTAGAATTACTCTCAGCAGATCAGGTCATATGTAAGGATCTGCCACAAACTTCAATTCTTGGTGTTGTTGATTCTACAAATCAGTTCTTATTGGACCAAATGACTGTTCTTAAAAAAGGGCAATCTTGCTTTGCTGAATATCAAGTGGCAGGGCGAGGAAGGAGAGGTCGAACATGGGTATCTCCATTCGGTAGTAATATCTACTGCTCTATATTCTGGAGATTTGATAATGGACTTGCCGCAACCATGGGATTAAGTTTAGCCATTGGAATCGCTGTTGTTGATGCCTTAGAAGTTATGGGTTGTAAAGGTTTAAAGTTGAAATGGCCGAATGATATTTATTGGAATGAATTAAAGTTAGCTGGTGTTCTTATTGAGCTTTCCGGTCAATCAGGAGGAAGTGCAGATGTGGTTATTGGAATTGGTATCAATATAGAATTGAATGAAAAATCTGCTTTAGTGATTGATCAACCTTGGGTTGATTTGATGACTATATTAGGTGAAAGGAACATCAGAAATAAGCTTGCGAGTGAATTATTAGTTTCCTTAAATAAAACATTACTTGAGTTTGAACGTTCGGGGCTACAGTCTTTCATCAACCGATGGAAAAAACTTGATAATTTTATAGATGAAAGCATCACGCTTACCATGGGAAGCCAATCGATTCATGGTGTTTGTCGAGGTATAAATTCGCAAGGTGCGATATTGCTTGAACGTAACTGTATCGTCGAATCTTATTTCGGTGGTGAGATTTCAGTTAGAAAAGCGTGATTATTTTTTTATCGATACGTATTCAATAGAATGATGCTCACCTTTCGTTAGAATTAAACTGGCTCTTTCTTTGGTAGGTAATATATTTTCAGTTAAATTTAATCCATTGATGGTATTCCAAATATGCTCTGCTTTTTCAATGGATTTTTCAATGGATAATCCTGTGTAGTGTGAGAAGTAAGAATTATCTTTTTTGAATGTACTGACTCTTAATTTAAGAAAACGCTCTACATACCACTGTTTTAGTAATATGGGTGCCGCATCGACATAAATCGAAAAATCAAGAAAATCAGACACAAAAGTATTATGGTTATCGTGAGGGTAATCACTGCCATTTTGAAGTACATTTAAGCCTTCAATTATTAGTATGTCAGGTTTATTAATTACTTTTTTTTCATTTGTCACATCGTAGGTCAAATGCGAATATACTGGTGCTTTTACGTTTGCCTTACCTGATTTTATATCTGAAACAAAGGAAACTAAGGTTTGAATATCATAAGATTCAGGAAATCCCTTCTTATGCATAATATTATGTTCATTTAAATATTTGTTGGGATATAAAAACCCATCAGTGGTTACTAGCTGAGTGCTCAATTCTGGAAGCAATTGAGTTAATAGCGTTTGTAAAATACGAGCTGTCGTACTTTTACCAACAGCAACGCTTCCCGCGATACCAATAATGAATGGTGATTGGAAGCCTTTGTTTAAAAGGAAGTTATCGAGGATAATGTTTTTTTGTTGATAGCTTTCTATATGTAATTGGATCAAACGTATCAACGGTAAATATATCTCTGAGACTTCATTTATATTTATATTTTCATTAATCCCTCGTAATGCCATTAATTCGACTTCTGTGAGCGTTAAAGGTATTGAATTACGTAATTCTGCCCAGCTCTTTCGAGTGAAATTTAGGTATGGATTCACAATGCTTACCAGATGATTAAATGAATTTGAACAATACAGTAAGGCATAAGAATAAAAAAGTAGCCTAGGTTTGTTTTTAAGAAAGTTTGAGTGAAAAAAGCTTATTTATTCTAGTTCATGTAAAAAAAAACAGATTATTGAAATTTTCGGTTGCATGATATTTCCATATTAACTAGAATGCGCACCAATTGTGCCGACTTAGCTCAGTAGGTAGAGCAACTGACTTGTAATCAGTAGGTCACCAGTTCGACTCCGGTAGTCGGCACCATTTCTTTTTATGTTTAATATAAAGAAATAAAAATGTGGAGGGGTTCCCGAGTGGCCAAAGGGAGCAGACTGTAAATCTGCCGCGTAAGCTTCGATGGTTCGAATCCGTCCCCCTCCACCATATTCAAGGTTAAATAGTTCTGTCGAATGACATGCGTGCATCGTATAATGGCTATTACCTCAGCCTTCCAAGCTGATGATGCGGGTTCGATTCCCGCTGCACGCTCCATCTTCTCTATTTATCCTTTATAACTTCAAATATGTTTTTATTGGTTACGTGGCCATATAAAGCCACCAATAGCCGTACCTAGAGGGACTATCCATGTCTAAAGAAAAATTTGAACGTACGAAACCGCACGTAAACGTTGGTACAATCGGCCACGTTGACCACGGTAAAACAACTCTAACTGCTGCTATCTGTACTACACTTGCAAAAGTTTACGGTGGCGTAGCTAAAGATTTCGCATCAATCGATAACGCTCCTGAAGAGCGCGAGCGTGGTATCACAATCTCAACTTCTCACGTTGAGTACGATACTCCTGCACGTCACTATGCACACGTT
>NZ_CAWPRC010000215.1:0-6845 GCF_963890165.1 Aliivibrio sp. SR45-2
CAAACAAACAATAAGACTACTGACTAAGCACACTGAAATAACAAGATTGATTGAACGTTCAACAACATTAGGCAAGTGCGAGTCTTTAAACACTGACCACAATTGGAGGTATTGATAAAAAAAGCTAACAATAATAGGAATAAGAATAGCAAAAGGGAAATTGATAGGAATTACACTACCATCATGAAATAACTCCCATTGAAAACAGATAATAAAATACAATAAAACAGATGATGTAATGACGGCAACAACCGGTTGTTTATGAAGAGAAGCCAGATATTGAGAAAAGAAAACAACAAGTAAAACAGGGAATAATTGTGCAATGAGCGAGCTAATAATCTTCAACTCGCTACTGACTTCACGCCACTCAAATAGACTTGCGCCATTAGAGGCTAATAAACAAAAAGAGGAAATTAAAGAGACGGGTAATAGCATAATAAAGACGTTGCTAATTCCAGCAAGGTACTTGTTCGCAGGCAAATGCTTCATTAGATAGGTAAACACTGCGACTCCTTTACAGTTAACCATTCATAAGTTTGGGAATGATATACTATAAAATAGCTTTTAGCACTTTGTTTTCAATTAAAATTAAGTCTATCATCAAGTTAATGATAAAAATAGTAACTGTATCTCAAATCCTTACTTCGGTGATTGACTCCATAAAAATATAAAGGCTTAATCACAATTCACACAGTAAGGTATTGAAAATGTTTAAGTATCTCCCTCTTCTATTTTTATTTTGTTCTTTTAACGTACTTTCTGGTGATGCCAAACTAGGGAAAATGAAATCTCCAAGTTGTGTATATTGTCATGGTAGTACTGGCGAGGCGACAAATAGCAGCTACCCCAATCTGCATAAGCAAAATGAACTCTATTTATATTCATCAATGAAAGCGTATAAAAATGGGGAGCGTACTGGACCTCTTGCTGCAATGATGAAAGCTCAGCTGCAACGTTTAAATGATGCTGATTTACGTGATATCGCGGCATTTTATGCGAGTGAATCTAATAACGAGAATAAATAATCTATCTCTTCCGTTGTGTTGTAATGCATTAATCCAATACGAACAACACCACCGCTTTCCTCCAACCCTAATTGACGGATTAAACCTAGCGCATAAAAATGCCCACTCCATACGCAAACATTTTCTTTTCCTAGTACTGTCGCTACGTATTCGGGCGTATAACCACTAAACCGAAGCGCAAATGTAGGCGTACGAGAGCACAGGTTATCACTGTTTTTAATTCCATATAATTGAATATAACTGCGCGATGTCAACTTACTTAAAAAATAGTGAGTCAAGTGCAATTCATGCTTATTAAATTGCTCAAAACTGTCGATTAACCTATCTCTTAAACTGCTTCCTTCACTTCCCCACTGCGCTAAATACTCAATAGCGGCGACAATCCCAGCTAGACCTTCAAAGCTCTGAGTTCCTGTTTCAAATCGCCCTGGGCCTATGTTTGTTGCAGGTTCAACTTTATAAGGGGTTAATTCCCTTAACCATCTTGTTGATACATAGGCGATCCCAACGTGTGGTCCAAAAAACTTATAGGCAGAACATGCAAGAAAATCACAATCGAGTTCTTGAACATCGATCAAATGGTGAGGTGCATAATGTACTGCGTCTACATAAACCATTGCATTCACGTTATGTGCTGCCAAAATCATTGATTTTACATTCACTAATGATCCCGTGGTATTTGAAGCATAGGTGGTTGCAACAAGGCGAGTTTTTGGTGAAAGTAATGAGTAAAAATGATCCATATCCAATGTGCAATCATCGAGATTCACTCTCACTTGGTGAACAATAACGCCCTTATCTTCTGCTGCTTGCTGCCAACTTGATACATTAGAATAATGATCTAATGCCGTCACAATAATTTCATCTCCAGCTTTCCAATCTCGGCTGATCGTACGGCTCAACTGAAACGTTAATGACGTCATATTGGCACCAAACACAATATTATCTTCAGTCGGAGCATTTAAAAATACAGCACACGATTGACGAGCCTGTTTAAGCACGGCATCTGTGACATGGCTTGAAAAAAAGTGACCTCCTAAGTTTGAATTTGCATACCCTAGGTAACCAGTCATTGCAGACAACACAGAACTAGGAACTTGAGAGCCCCCAGGACCATCCAGAAAAACCACTGATTGATCATTAACTTGCTGTGATAACGCGGTAAATTGGGATCGAACGTGATTAGGAGTGAAGTTCATCGTTCTTATCCTTAGCCGTTAGTACAAAAACATCCATGTGTCCTTCATGGTTTTGATCGATTAAGCGGATCGGCTGACCGTTGTGCCACAACTTTCTATCGTCAACCATTGCCACTTCACCGTCTTCTAAGATCTTTCTAAAAAATGGGGCTTCTTCTGAATCTTTATAAATCAGTAATTCACCGCCTTCAATATTCGAACGATCAATACCAATAAGGGCAATGTGATCGAACCCATCTTGATGAATACCTTCTGGTGCTATTTGCGTTTCTTTGTAAATAGCGGCAATACGCATTTGATGGATTTCTATTTCTTGCCCATTGGGTAAATGGTTTAGCTCCATGAAGACTTGACACATTTCAGCCATACCTTCACTGTTAAGAATCGCCTTTTCAATGCCTTCAAATTCACGAACAACATCACCTTGAAAGTGATTGATGTCTTCACTTTGTACAAAGTTATGCTTATTTGTTTCCACTACATCGTTATTAACAACACAGATCACGGAGTAACGTCTTAATCGATAGTTACCATCCGCGTGCATGGTTTTAGGCAACCCAGAGAAGGAGGGGGCGAGTTGATGAACTGCATCATAACTCAATTGAGTCAACTGTAAGGACGTATCGTGAGAATGTAACATAGCACCTCCTGCCTAGTGCAATCGAAATTAACAATTATTTTACATTCTTTATTATTTACGCATAAATGCTAATAAATCAAACTTTTTAGTTCATTAATTTACATTAACAGAAACATTAAAAAGATAACGCTACAGAATAACAAAATAGCAGTTGTATCATTCACTGAACAACTGACCGTATGCTTAAAACCAGAACTCTAGGCTGTAATAAATTTAATTCATTGATTATTAATATTATTTATAGCCTAACTTTCCTATTCCAAAACAATACACACAACATCATAGAGGCAATCAATAAATAAAAGACACCTAAACTGTTTTGATCTACAACCCAATGCTTAACTAAATAACCACCAAGAATACCTGATAAACACATTTGGATAGAACCAGATAACGCAGAAATAGTGCCTACGTTTTTAGTGTGTGGTGACAATAATAAAGTAATCGACAATGGAAAGATGATCCCTTGTGAAACCGCTAATAATGTAAGCCCAAATATTAGCGAAAATAGAGACGTAGTAAAAACAACCAACCATATACCAGAAATTGACATGATCACGAGAGCAAGACATATTAGTTGATTAATTGACCATTTTTTATTTAGACTGTTCAGAATAAAGCTGCCCATCATTAACCCAGCCGAAGGGATGATCATTATCTCGCCATACTCAGCCGTCGTTAACCCTAAATCACCCTGTAATAAAAAAGGCAATAATGATACAGAGACTAAGCTAGCTAAATAACTGATCCAATTAAAACTGGCACTAGAGATCACCTGAGCATTGCGAAATAAAGCACCATAATCCCGTAATGTTTGAGCTAAGCTGAATTTTTTTGGTTTATAAGGCAGAGTTTCAGGAAGAATAAAATACCCTAATGTTAAAATGCCAATGAGATACAATAAAACAAAACCAAAGACCCATTCCCAACTAAAATGCCATGCTATCCAACCTCCAATAACCGGCGCTAAGATTGGTAAGATAGATGCCGTGATCGAAATATACGACATGGCTTTAGTCAAATGATAGCCGCTGTAGCTGTCTCGCAGTACACTTCGCCCTAATACTGAGGCACTCCCCGCGCCTAAACCTTGCAGTAAACGCCCTAACACTAATGCAGTAAAATTATCCGTCATAGATACACACAAAAGAGTGCCTAATAAATAAATCCCTTGACCTAAAATAAAGATAGGCCGACGTCCAATCGCATCAGACACGGGTCCATAGAATAATTGGGACACGCCAAAGCCCACTAAAAATAGCGTAACAAGTAATTGCACATCAGCGGAAGAAACACCTAAATCGTGGCTGATTAAGGGCAATGATGGCAAATAAATACTCACCCCTACTTGACCTGTTGCAATGATCATCATTGCGAGAAATAAAGGGGTTTTCTTAAAATCGGTTGTATTAAATAGCGTCATCACGTAAGTTTACATTCACTCTGTATAAATGATAATACAGTAGACAGGAATCACATTACGTCTTACTAGGAAGTAATAATGGATTGGATAGAAAGTGTTAGAAGCTATATAAAAGTGGTTGAAGAAGGCAGCTTCAATGCCGCGGCTTTTCAATTAAATACCTCAGGATCCGCTATTAGTAAACGTATCAACTGGTTAGAAGATCGTGTTGGTGTTCAGTTACTTACTCGTACTACCCGTTCTGTTCATCAGACAGAAGCGGGGATCTTATTTTATCAACGAGCTCGATTGCAGTTAGATCAGTGGCAACACTTAGTTGATGAAACAAGAGCCATTAATCAAACGCCAACGGGATTATTAAGAATAGGCGCCACGTTAACTGTTGGCTCTAAATTCATTATTAAGTACTTAGATGATTTTTTAACAACTTATCCAAAAATAAAAGTCCAACTGATTACCACGCTACCAGGCCAGATCCCTGATACTAATGTCGATGTCTTTATTAGTCGAGAATTAGAACAACTGAATACCTTTAGCTATAAACATACCCCACTTTTTCAACATCATTCTGAATTCTTTGCCTCTAAAGCCTATATTGAAAAAAATGGTACCCCAGAGAACCTAGATGATCTTAACAATCACAACATACTTATTTGGGGGGAAAGACCCGTTAGAGAAATTAAACTGTCAGACGGTAAGCGAATTCGATTAAGAGGCAACTTTGCGACAACCAATCCAGATGCTTTATTTCATGCAGCTAAACGTGGCATGGGTATTTTATTTGCGAGTAGACAAATGCTTATTGAAGATATAAACCTAGGTGAACTTATCCCAATTCTTCCTGGCTATACCGCCGATCACATCTCAGTTAATGCCTATTACCCTGCACTCACGTATGAACATACGCGAACTCAGTTATTCATAAAATATTTAAAAAACAAACTAAGTTGATCGTTATAACAGTAATAATAAAATTAACATTAGAATGATATTATTTTCATTGCATTCACATTAGATTTCCGTACTCTATGCCGCTTATCGATTAGTTTATTGAGTTGTAAATAGAATGAATACCGCTATTTTATGGGCTTTTATCCCAACCTTCTTTTTTGTTTCTGTTACCCCAGGAATGTGCATGACATTAGCACTTAGCTTAGGCATGAGTATCGGCTATAAACGCACATTATGGATGATGATGGGTGAACTAGTAGGCGTAGCCGTTGTTGCTGTCGCTGCCGTCTTAGGTGTTGCTGCAATTATGCTCAACTACCCTTGGTTATTTACTATTTTTAAAGCCATTGGAGCCACCTATCTTGCTTATATTGGCATTCAAATGTGGCGTTCTAGAGGCAAGTTAGCCATGACAGGCGAACAAGCTGAAGCACCAAAAGGAAAAGATTGGGATTTAGTCGTACAAGGTTTTGTTACTGCCATTGCAAACCCTAAAGGTTGGGCTTTTATGGTGTCATTACTGCCTCCTTTTATTGATGGAAGCAATGCCATTGCCCCTCAGTTAATTGCGTTAGTCTCTATCATCTTAATTTGTGAATTTTTATGCATGACTCTGTATGCGGTAGGAGGCAAAGGCCTTAAGCGTGTTTTAGGTCATTCAAATAACGTAAAAATCATGAACCGTATTTCAGGCACATTAATGATAGGTGTCGCTATTTGGTTATTCATGGGCTAATCCCGACAGCCTATAAACAGTATAAAAAAGCGACTTATATAGTCGCTTTTTTATACCTTCAACTCTATTTCTAAGCAATTCAATTCTATACATTTAATTAGCAATTAAGTTTCATTTTTAAAACAAACGTTCTATGATGAATTATCGCTTTTATTAATTATAGAGGGTCACAATGAAACCAATTAAAATAACCTTATACCGTTGGGGTGGTAGCTGGGGACCCTTTAAAGTGAATATCCCCTGTGGAGAATGCACTCTCACCAAAGACATTCTTCAAGATACCTTTGATTCAGAGCTTTCCGGCATTCCAATAGAATTAGAAGTTAAAGATTGGCTGACTTATTGGTGGGAGCCTTTAAAACTCAAGGCATGGCATGCTCCCATTATTATTGTTGAAAACACAGTGATAAGTGAAGGTGAGGCCTTGAATCGAGGAGTGCTAGTACAAGCAGTAATCGCTCAAGTAGCACAACGAGATGAAATAAAAGGTAATGTGGTTTATGGTAAAGCAACCTGCCCTTTTTGTATAAAAGCAAAAGCCGCATTAGATGAAAAAGGAGTCGACTATATTTATCATGATGTCGTTAAAGACAGCGCAGCACTTTATAGAATGATCCCTGAAGTGAAAGCAATTATAGGTCAAAAAACGCCAGTCACCGTTCCTCAAATATGGCTTGATGGGAAATATATTGGTGGATTTGATAACTTAACTTTGCATTTAAATAAGTAACTGTCTTAAATATAAAACTCATAATTAAATGTGAGTTTTATATTAATAACTAAATCCAGAACACATTAGATTCATGAATAATATTAACGATACATGAAATAAATCATATCAAAATAATTCATTATCAAAGTTAATGCTATA
>NZ_CAWPRC010000216.1:0-102374 GCF_963890165.1 Aliivibrio sp. SR45-2
AAAAAGCGGTGTTAGCAAAGAAAAATGCACCAAAGAAAAAGAAGAAGAAAAAGTAATTACATAAACCCCGTTAACTAAAGCATTACGCTCTAGATACAATAAAAGCAGCCTGTATTTTTACAGGCTGCTTTTTTATTGGAAGTCACTTAGGTACTAAGAACAAGAACGCTTCGGGTAAAAGTCAGAGCTAAAGACTTGTTCCTAAATCCTCGCCTCTAGTCCCTTTTTTACAAACATAAAAAAACCCGCTAATCAGCGGGTTTTTATTAACTCAATTCGAGCGGTCTATAATAAAAATTATAGTACGTCGATTGCGTTAAGGTCAGCAAATGCTTTTTCAAGACGCGTAACCATAGAAGCTTGACCTGCACGTAACCAAACGCGTGGATCGTAGTACTTCTTGTTAGGCGCAGATTCGCCAGTTGGGTTACCGATTTGACCTTGTAGGAAATCACGGTTTTCAGCTTCGTATGCACGAACGCCATCCCATGAAGCCCACTGAGTATCAGTATCGATGTTCATTTTGATAACGCCGTAACCGATAGATTCTTGGATTTCTGCTTCAGAAGAACCAGAACCACCGTGGAATACGAAGTTAAGTGCATCAGATGCGATACCGAATTTCTCAGCACAGTAAGCTTGAGAATCACGTAGGATAGTAGGAGTAAGAACAACATTACCTGCTTGGTAAACACCGTGTACGTTACCGAAAGATGCAGCGATAGTGAAACGTGGGCTGATAGCCGTTAGTTTCTCGTATGCGTATGCAACATCTTCAGGAGAAGTGTAAAGCTCAGATGCGTCCATATCAGAGTTATCAACGCCGTCTTCTTCACCACCAGTACAACCAAGTTCAATCTCGATTGTCATGTTCATTTTAGCCATGCGCTCTAGGTACTTAGCACAAGTTTCGATGTTCTCTTCTAGAGACTCTTCAGAAAGGTCTAGCATGTGTGAAGAGAATAAAGGCTTACCAGTTTCAGCGAAGAATACTTCACCAGCGTCTAGTAGTCCGTCGATCCATGGAAGAAGTTTCTTAGCAGCATGGTCAGTATGAAGAATAACTGGAACACCGTAAGATTCAGCAACTGCGTGAACGTATTTTGCACCCGCTACAGCACCAAGGATTTGTGCACCTTGGCCTTCAAGTTTAACGCCTTTACCAGCGAAGAAACCAGCACCGCCATTAGAGAACTGAACAACAACTGGTGCTTTAGCTTTAGAAGCAGCTTCAAGAACAGCATTGATAGTATCAGTATTCACTACGTTTACCGCAGGAAGAGCAAATTTGTTTTCTTTTGCTACTGCAAATACTTTCTGTACGTCGTCGCCAGAAATAACACCAGGTTTTACAAAATCGAAGATCTTAGACATGGAAGTAGTCCTATTTATTCTATCGTTTTAAAATTAAAAAACTTACGTTCAAATTTTTGCAAACGTTTGCTCACAACTTTTTCTATTGTATCAATAAACATTAGTGGCAACAAACGTAAAAAGCGGGAATGTTCAATTCCCGCCCTTTAAATAATTACGCTTTAGCACGCTCTTCAAGCATTGCTACTGCAGGAAGTACTTTACCTTCAACGAACTCAAGGAATGCACCGCCACCTGTAGAAATGTAAGAAACGTCAGCTTTGATTCCGAACTTATCGATAGCCGCTAGCGTATCACCGCCACCCGCAACAGAGAAACCTTCAGAATCAGCGATTGCTTTAGAAATACCAGCAGTACCTGCTTCAAAGTTTTTGAATTCAAATACGCCAACTGGGCCATTCCAAAGAATTGTTTTTGCATTCTTAATGATGTCAGCTAGAACCGCTGTTGAATCAGGACCAAGGTCGAAGATCATGTCGTCGTCTTGAACGTCTGCAACGTTTTTGATTTCAGCTTCAGCGTTTTCATCAAATGCTTTTGCACACGCAACATCAGTAGCAACAGGGATTGCACACTCTACCATCAGTTTTTTAGCCGTTTCAACTAGGTCAGCTTCGTATAAAGACTTACCTACGTTGTGACCTTGAGCTGCGATGAATGTGTTCGCGATACCACCACCAACAACAAGTTGGTCAGCAATTTTAGATAAAGACTCAAGAACCGTTAGCTTAGTTGATACTTTAGAACCACCAACGATTGCAACAAGTGGACGAGCAGGATTGTCCATTGCTTTGCCTAGTGCTTCAAGTTCAGCAGCTAGAAGAGGACCAGCACACGCTACAGGAGCGTTCATGCCAACACCGTGAGTTGACGCTTGAGCACGGTGAGCGGTACCAAATGCATCCATTACGAAGATGTCACATAGTGCTGCGTATTTCTTAGAAAGCGCTTCTTCGTTCTTCTTCTCGCCTTTGTTAAAGCGAACGTTTTCAAGAACAACTAGCTCACCAGCATTTAATTCAAGACCATCTAGGTAATCTTTAGCTAGTTTAACGTCACAATCTAGTGCGTCATTTAAGTAGTTAACTACAGGAGCTAGAGAGAACTCTTCGTTGTATTCGCCTTCCGTTGGACGACCAAGGTGAGAAGTAACCATTACTTTTGCGCCAGCTTCTAAGCAAAGCTTAATCGTTGGTAGAGATGCAAGAATACGTGCATCAGAAGTTACTTTGCCATCTTTTACTGGTACGTTTAGGTCAGCACGGATAAATACGCGTTTACCTGCAAGTTCCAGGTCAGTCATCTTGATTACAGACATGTTGTGTCCTCTCAATTAAATAATAAAAAGCTTTCAAGCTCGGCATCATTGCCAAACCGATTAAATTCTTACTGCATTATTCAATAAATAGGGATGGAGTTCACTTTTTTCAAGGTGAAAATTAATCTTTTTTCTCTTTCCATCACAAATTATTTGATTGATGCTTTTATTTTTTCATTACTAATGCGGTATCTAGCATCCGATTAGCGAAGCCCCATTCGTTATCACACCAAACCAGCATTTTAACTAAATGCCCGTTACTAACTCTTGTTTGTGAACCATCGACAATCGCGCTATGGGGATCATGATTAAAGTCGATAGAAACAAGTGGCGCTTCAGTATAATCAACAATGTTATGTAATGTACACTGAGATGCATTAACAATGGTTTGATTTATGTCATTAACTTTCACATTTGTATTAATTGTTACACTTAAATCCATCGCAGTGACGTTTACCGTCGGTACTCGCACAGAAATAGCCTCAAATTTGTTGGAAAATTTCGGAAAAATTCGTTCAATACCTTTATGCAGTTTTGTATCTACTGGAATTATAGACTGGCTTGCTGCTCGAGTTCGACGTAAATCAGTATGATACGCATCAATCACGGGTTGATCATTCATCGCAGAGTGAATCGTCGTAATCGTGCCAGACTCAATACCAAAAGCATCATCAATCGCCTTAATCACTGGGATAATACAGTTAGTAGTACAAGACCCATTAGAGACAACTCTATGCCCAGGAAGCAATGTGTCATGATTAACACCGTAAATGATAGTGTTATCTAAGTCTGCGCTTCCTGGGTGTGAAAATAAAACCTTTTTAGCACCCGCATCAATGTGCCTCTCGCCATCCGCTTTAGATCCATAAACACCAGTGCAATCCAGCACTAAATCTACTTGCAATGATTGCCATGGCAAAAGAGAAATATCGGCTTGATGCACAATACGAATTCGATCTTGAGAGCCATTAGGTAAATCGATATAAAGATATTCTTGATCATGGGTGACTTTATGCAGAAAACGTCCATGAGTTGAATCGTATTGAAGAAGGTGCGCCATTCCTTCTGGTTGTGATAATTCATTCACAGCCACGATTTCAATTTGATCACGCTTACCACTTTCATACAAAGCACGTAATACACTACGACCAATTCGACCAAATCCATTTATCGCCACTCTTAACATAATTCCATTCACTCAGATTTATTTGTCGTCTATTGTACTCTTTTCACTTTTTTCTTAAAGGATCAAAAAAGCGAAGCCACCTTTCGATAACTTCGCTTTTTATTCAATCACTCGCTTTTATTAAGCGAATAACTCTTGATTAAGCTAAAAGCTCTTTTGCTGTTTTCACTGCATTTTCAGTAGTGAAACCAAACATTTTGAATAGCTCAGCAGCAGGCGCTGATTCACCAAACGTTGTCATACCGATGATCTTGCCACCGAAACCAACATACTTATACCAAAAGTCAGCAATACCCGCTTCAATAGCAACACGTTTTGTTACTGCTGATGGAAGTACTGATTCACGGTAGGCTTCATCTTGCTTATCAAATGCATCTGTTGCTGGCATTGATACAACACGTACCGCTTTCCCTTCCGCTGTAAGTTGAGCCGCAGCTTCAACTGCAAGTTCAACTTCTGAACCAGTAGCGATAAAGATAAGTTCAGGTTGACCTTCACAATCTTTCAGGATGTAACCACCCTTTGCGATATTAGCGACTTGCTCTGCATCACGATCTTGTTGTGCAAGGTTTTGACGAGAGAAGATCAGAGCCGTAGGACCATCACGACGTTCAATCGCAAGTTTCCAAGCAACTGCAGATTCAACTTGGTCACATGGACGCCATGTGCTCATGTTCGGAGTTAAACGCAGTGAAGCAATTTGCTCAACAGGTTGGTGAGTTGGACCATCTTCACCTAGACCGATTGAATCGTGTGTGTACACTTGGATGTTCTGAATTTTCATCAGTGCAGCCATACGCATTGCGTTACGCGCGTATTCCATGAACATTAGGAACGTTGCGCCATAGGGTACGAAACCACCGTGCAGAGCGATACCGTTCATGATTGCTGTCATCGCAAATTCACGTACACCGTAGTGAATGTAGTTACCAGAGAAATCATCAGCGGTTAATGATTTAGAGCCAGACCACATCGTCAAGTTAGACGGTGCAAGGTCAGCAGAGCCGCCCATGAATTCAGGTAACATTGCACCAAACGCTTCTAGTGCATTTTGCGATGCTTTACGTGATGCGATGTTTGCAGGATTAGCTTGAAGATCAGCAATGATTGCAGATGTTTTTTCTTCCCACTCAGCAGGTAAACCACCGTTGACACGACGCTTATATTCAGCAGCGAGTTCAGGGTGTGCAGCAGCGTAGGCATCAAATTTAGCATCCCAAGACGCTTCTTTTGCTGCACCAGCTTCTTTTGCATCCCACTCAACAGCGACGTCTGTTGGAATTTCAAATGCGCCGAACTCCCAACCTAATGCTTTCTTAGTTGCTGCAATTTCATCAGCACCTAGTGGAGCACCATGACAGTCGTGTGTGCCTTGCTTGTTTGGAGAACCAAAGCCAATCACTGTTTTAGTACAGATCAACGTAGGACGACCTGTTTCTGCTTTTGCCGCTTCAATCGCCGCATTGATTGCGTCAGCATCGTGACCATCAACCGCAGGAATTACATGCCAACCGTACGCTTCAAAACGCTTGGGAGTATCGTCAGAGAACCAACCTTCCACTTCGCCATCGATAGAGATACCGTTGTCATCCCAGAAAGCAACAAGCTTACCAAGACCTAATGTACCCGCTAAAGAACATGCTTCGTGAGAGATACCTTCCATTAGACAGCCATCGCCCATGAATACGTATGTATTGTGGTCAACGATGTCGTGGCCTTCACGGTTAAACTGTGCAGCTAATGCTTTTTCAGCCATTGCCATACCAACGCCATTAGTGATGCCTTGGCCTAATGGACCCGTTGTTGTTTCAATACCTGGTGCATAGCCGTACTCAGGGTGACCTGGAGTTTTAGAATGCAATTGACGGAAGTTCTTTAAGTCTTCGATAGACAGGTTATAACCTGAAAGATGAAGCAGAGAATAAATCAGCATAGAGCCGTGGCCGTTAGAAAGAATGAAACGGTCGCGATCAGCCCACTCTGGATTCTGTGGGTTGTGATTTAGGTGACTACGCCATAATACTTCAGCGATGTCTGCCATGCCCATTGGTGCACCTGGGTGACCAGAATTTGCTTGTTGTACACCGTCCATGCTTAAAGCGCGGATTGCATTTGCTAAATGTTTACGTGAAGACATGCCTGCTCCTGAGAATTCGAAGGACTATATATTTATTGAGCTAGTTAACTCTTGATTAGTTACCCATATTTATGGATTAACTTAAATTTGCAGCGCCGTATTGTCGCAAAGCCTAATAGTGACTGCAAACGTTTACTTAGCAAATAAAGCGCTTTTTTTCACGATTTTGACAGAAAACCTTGTTTCTGTAGATAAATCCAATTGCAGAACGCAAACGATTGGTTATGTCTTATATTTATTTTCTTACCCCAAATGAGTTGTAATTAATCAAATTTTCTCTATTATGGCCGTCTAGATGGAAGAACACCTACACTGTTAAACGTATAGACTTATATATACTGTGGGTATTTTCTAAAAATTTATTACCTATAGAAGTGGAGCTCATCATGGCTAAACACCTATTTACCTCTGAATCAGTATCAGAAGGTCATCCAGATAAAATTGCCGATCAAATTTCAGATGCCGTACTTGATGCGATCTTAGAACAAGATCCCAAAGCACGTGTTGCTTGTGAAACGTACGTAAAAACTGGCATGGTTATGGTCGGTGGTGAAGTAACAACTTCTGCATGGGTTGATATCGAAGAAATCACTCGTGAAACCGTTCGTGAAATTGGCTATGTTCATTCTGACATGGGCTTTGATGCTAACTCTTGTGCTGTATTAAACACAATTGGTAAGCAATCTCCTGATATCAACCAAGGTGTTGATAAAGAAGATCCAAAAGAACAAGGCGCTGGCGACCAAGGCATCATGTTTGGTTACGCAACGAACGAAACACCAATTTTAATGCCTGCACCGATTACTTACGCACACCTTCTTGTTAAACAACAAGCAGAAGTACGTAAAAGCGGAAAATTGGATTTCCTACGCCCAGATGCAAAATCTCAAGTTACTTTTCAATACGACCAAGGAAAAATTGTTGGTATTGATGCTGTTGTACTTTCAACTCAACACAGTGATTCAGTAACGACTGCGGATCTTCGTGAAGCAGTAATGGAAGAAATCATCAAGCCAGTACTTCCTCAAGAATGGTTAAATAAAGAAACAAAATTCTTTATTAACCCAACAGGTCGTTTTGTTATCGGTGGCCCAATGGGTGACTGTGGTCTTACTGGTCGTAAAATCATCGTAGATACTTACGGCGGCGCAGCTCGTCATGGTGGCGGTGCATTCTCTGGTAAAGATCCATCAAAAGTTGACCGTTCAGCAGCATACGCAGCACGTTATGTAGCGAAAAACATCGTTGCAGCTGGCATGGCTGACCGTTGTGAAATCCAACTTTCATACGCTATCGGTGTAGCTGATCCAACATCTATCATGATTGAAACATTTGGTACTGAAAAAGTATCTCACGACATCATCATTGAATCGGTTCGTCAGCACTTTGACTTACGTCCATATGGCCTACAAGAAATGCTTAACCTTCTTCAACCAATCTACAAGAAGACGGCAGCATACGGTCACTTCGGTCGTGAAGAATTCCCTTGGGAAGCGACTGATAAAGCAGACATCCTTCGTGATTTCGCTGGTATTAAGTAATTCAAGACTTAAAAACTCTTTAAAAAAGGAAGCTTCGGCTTCCTTTTTTGTTTTCTAGCCCCATATACTCTTTATAGTTAAAAGCGTTAATGTGATATTCAAGATAAAGAGATTCAATGACCCCACTTCAACAAGCATCCGTAGCCAAAGCGCAACAGTGCATTCAACAGGCATCCACTTTTTTTAATCGCCCTTTTTCCTTACCCGCGATTAATTTTATTCAACGTGGAAAAATAGCAGGTACAGCACGACTTCAAGGTTGGGAAATTCGTATTAACCCTATTCTCTTAGAAGAAAATCAGCACACCTTTGTGAATGAAGTGATCCCTCATGAAATTGCCCATTTAATTACGTTTAAACTGTATGGTCGAGTAAAACCACATGGTAAAGAGTGGCAAGGTATAATGAATCAAGTCTTCAATTTACCAGCCCGAACTACACACAGTTTTAGCGTTGAATCAGTAAAAGGAAAAACCTTCCCGTATCGCTGTAAATGCACAACACATGAATTAACGGTCCGTCGCCACAACCGAGTCCAACGAAAAGAAACTCAATACCTTTGTCGACAATGCCAGTCACCATTAAAGATGGTCAAAAAATAGCCTTTACTATCATTAACTTCTATTACTCAATTTATCTATAAAGAGCTTTAACAATAAGCTACTCTTACTGCATTAATACAATAATCAGTAGTGTACTTTATGAAATTAATTCGCTTAGTTATCAGTCTTATTGCTATCAGTTTCACTGTTAATGTAATGGCAGCACCTCCTTCTTCTTTCTCAAAAGCAAAAAAAGAAGCCGTCAAAATCTATCTTGATTACCCAACCTCCTTTTATTGTGGCTGTGACATTACGTGGAAAAATAAAAAGAAAGGGATCCCTGAATTAGAAAGCTGCGGATACCAAGTCCGTAAACAAGAAAAACGAGCCAGTCGTATTGAGTGGGAGCACGTTGTTCCAGCATGGCAATTTGGTCATCAACGTCAATGTTGGCAAAAGGGTGGTCGTAAAAATTGCACTAGAAACGACAAGCAATTCAAATCAATGGAAGCCGACTTACATAATCTAGTGCCTGCGATTGGTGAAGTAAACGGGGACCGATCCAATTTCCGATTCTCACAATGGAATGGAAGCAAAGGCGCTTTCTATGGCCAATGTGCTTTTAAAGTCGACTTCAAAGGCCGTGTTGCCGAGCCACCAGCACAATCTCGTGGTGCCATTGCCCGAACGTATCTTTATATGAATAACGAATATAAATTTAACTTATCAAAAGCACAGCGACAACTTATGGAAGCATGGAACAAACAGTATCCAGTATCAACTTGGGAATGTACTCGTGATGAGCGTATAGCAAAAATCCAAGGCAATCATAATCAATTTGTTTATAAAGCATGCCGTAAATAGAGGTTGAAAAAGCACGTATTACCCCCCATCCTTAACCATAAGATAGATAAAGAAAAGTAGACCATGAGAATACCTAGAATCCACCATCCTGAAACCCTTCCATCACAAGGGAAAGTAAATTTAAGTGATGATGCAGCCAACCACGTTGGACGCGTTATGCGAATGAAAGAAGGTGAAGCTGTATTATTATTTGATGGCAGCGGCGCTGAATTCCCTGCAACCATTACCTCTGCATCAAAGAAAAGTGTTGAAGTGGAGATCAATGAACGCATAGAGCGTAGTATTGAATCACCATTGAATTTACATTTAGGGCAAGTTGTTTCTCGTGGTGATAAAATGGAATTCACCATTCAAAAATCGGTAGAACTCGGTGTTAATGTCATTACTCCTCTGATTTCAGATCGTTGTGGCGTAAAACTCAATAAAGAACGATTTGAGAAGAAACTCGAACAATGGCAAAAAATTGCAATCGCCGCTTGTGAACAATGTGGACGTAATACTATTCCTGAAATTCGTCCAATTATGTCATTAGAAGAATGGTGTGCTGAAGAATATGAAGGACTCAAATTAAACCTTCATCCAAGAGCCAAATATTCGATTAACACCCTACCAGAACCTGTTACTAATGTTCGTTTGTTGATTGGTCCAGAAGGCGGTTTGTCGTCTGAAGAAATTACCATGACAGAACAATATCAATTTGAAGAAACGTTGCTTGGTCCTCGGGTTTTAAGAACCGAAACCGCAGCACTTACTGCAATTACAGCCTTACAAGTTCGTTTTGGCGATCTTGGCTAACTGGAGAAACACAATGATCAAACTCGGTATCGTAATGGATCCTATTTCATCCATTAACATTAAAAAAGACTCTAGCTTTGCCATGATGCTTGAAGCTCAAAAACGCGGCTGGGAAATCCATTACATGGAAATGGCCGATCTTCACCTAGACCAAGGTAAAGCGGTTGCCGATACTAAAGTTGTTGAACTAAAAGAAGATCCTACTGGTTGGTACGAATTCAAATCAGAGCAGACGATTGATCTTGCTGAACTTGATGCCGTCTTAATGCGTAAAGATCCTCCGTTTGATACAGAATACATTTACGCGACCTACATTTTAGAGCGTGCTGAAATTCAAGGTGCTCTGATTGTAAACAAACCACAAAGCTTACGTGATTGTAATGAAAAACTGTTTACCGCTTGGTTCCCAGAACTGACACCAACAACGCTAGTTACTCGTAAATCAGACAAAATTAAAGCGTTCCGCGAAAAACACGGTGACATTATTCTTAAGCCGCTTGATGGTATGGGTGGTGCATCAATTTTCCGTGTGAAAGCAGGCGATCCAAACGTGTCGGTTATCATCGAAACACTCACTAACCACGAACAAAACTATTGCATGGCACAGACGTTTGTTCCTGATATTAGTAATGGCGATAAACGTATTCTAGTAGTTGATGGTGAACCAATGCCTTATTGCTTGGCACGTATCCCTGCAAAAGGCGAAACTCGTGGTAATTTAGCCGCTGGTGGTACCGGTGAAGCTAGACCACTCAGTGAAACCGATTGGGCCATTGCAAATGCGGTTGCTCCGACCCTAAAAGAAAAAGGACTTATTTTTGTTGGCCTTGATGTTATAGGCGACAAATTAACCGAAATTAACGTTACCAGTCCTACGTGTATTAAAGAGATCGAAGCCGCTTTTGATATCTCAATTACAGGAAAATTAATGGATGCAATAGAGCGTCGCATTAATGAGAAGTCAGCTTAAGTAAAATCACCTAAGCTAAAGATAAGCAGTGGGAAATCCCCCACTGTTTTTATCATACGATTTTAGGAGGCATTATGGATTTAAAAAACCATTTTCTGGTTGCTATGCCAAGTATGAATGATCCCGTTTTTACACGGAGTGTGATCTATATTTGTGAGCACGATTCCGATGGTACAATGGGGTTACGCATAAACCAACCAGTGCAAATTTCACTGAAAGGCATGCTTGACCAAATCAAACTGGATAATCCTTCCCCTATTATCTTCCCTCAAACGCTATCTCAACCGGTACTAAATGGCGGTCCAGTATCTGATGATCGTGGATTTGTTCTTCATTATCCAAAAGACAATTACAGTTCTAGTATTGAAGTCACCGAAGAACTTTCTGTTACGACGTCTAAAGATATTTTGGCAACCTTAGGTACCGAAGATCAACCTTATAAATATTTAGTCGCTCTTGGCTATTCTGGCTGGGATGCAGGGCAACTAGAGCAAGAATTATCTGAAAACACATGGCTAATCTTAGAAGCAGATTCTTCTGTTATTTTTGATACTCCTATTCCTGATCGTTGGCGCAGAGCTATCGAAATGCTAGGCATTAGTCCAGTAAATATATCCAGCGAGGTTGGACACGCATGAGTTCACGCACCATCATGGCATTTGATTTTGGCACAAAAAGCATTGGCTCAGCCATTGGGCAAGAAATCACAGGCACCGCAAGTCCATTAAAAGCGTTTAAAGCTCAAGATGGCACCCCTAATTGGGATGATATTGAAAAGCAAATTAAAGAGTGGCAACCTGATTTGATCGTTGTTGGTCTACCAACCGATCTTCATGGTAAAGAGTTAGACGTTATCACACCAAAAGCAAAGAAATTTGCTAACCGTCTGCACGGTCGTTTTGGTAATCAAGTTGAACTGCACGATGAACGCTTATCAACCGTAGAAGCTCGCGCTGATTTATTTGAATTCGGTGGCTATAAAGCATTATCAAAAGGCAATGTCGATTGCCAATCTGCCGTTGTTATTTTAGAAAGTTGGTTTGAAAGTCAATGGGGCTAAGGTCCAAAAACATAAAGCAGGGTTCAGAGGTACTCGTTGTGAGCGTAACACTCACCGCACACACCTCTGAATTCTAAACACAAAGCGTCCTGAATCCTGCTTTTAATCTAACGATATCGACACATTATCAAATTTTGATGTGGTAAATGAATCACCACGCTTAGTCTTCAGCATCAGCCTTAAGTCATTTGCAGAATCCGCACTGTGCAGAGCTTCTGTTTCTGTAATCTTGCCATCAATCACTAAATCAAATAAGCATTGATCAAACGTCTGCATTCCTGATTCACGAGAACGTGTCATTGTCCCTTTTAATTCATGCAGATCACCTCTACGAATTAAATCGGCGATTCGAGGAGTATTGAGTAATACTTCAAACACACCGTGACGCCCATTTCCCTGAGCATCAGGAACCAATTGTTGAGCAATCACACCTTTTAAATTCATTGAGAGATCAAATAAAAATTGCTCTTTATTCTCTTTTGGAACCAAATGTAAAATACGCTCTAATGCTTGATTTGCATTGTTTGCGTGTAACGTTGCCATACACAAATGCCCAGTCTCAGCAAACATCATCGCGTACTTCATCGTTTCTCTGGTTCGAATTTCACCAATCAAAATCATATCGGGCGCTTGGCGTAATGAATTTTTTAAAGCAACTTCATAACTGTCTGTATCTAGCCCAACTTCACGTTGAGTCACGATGCATTTATTATGTGGATGAACAAATTCAATCGGATCTTCCACCGTCAAAATATGACCCGATTTATGATCATTCCGGTACCCAGTCATCGCAGCCATTGTTGTCGATTTTCCAGATCCCGTCGCTCCCACAACTAGAACCAATCCTCGTTTAGCTACCGCCAAGTCTTTCATGATACTCGGTAAATACAGTGAATCCATGGATGGGATTTTAGTTTCAATTCTACGGATCACGGCCCCCGGTTGTTCACGCTGCCAAAATGCACTCACACGAAAACGACCACTCTCTTTTACAATGGCAAAATTGGCTTCTAATGTTTGAGTAAATTCTTTTTCTCGATCATCGTTCATCATCTCAGCCAACAGGGCAGTTACAGACTCTACCGTTTGCTTTGCCCCTGTCGCTTGTAAAACGCCATCAACACGTAATAAACACGGTGCATCCACCGTAATATAAATATCAGAGGCTTTCTGCTTCACCATCTGATTCAATAAATCATCCAAATTCATGATTAAAAACCCATACTGGTTATTTCAACTTTCTTTGCAACTTCATCAGGGTCAACTAACCCTTGAGCAATAATTTTCTTTGCATTTTGCTCCATGGTTTGCATTCCAAAAGCGGAACCAGTCTGAATGATTGAATACATCTGAGCGACTTTATCTTCTCGGATTAAGTTACGTATTGCAGGGGTTGCTATCATTATCTCATGACAAGCAATTCGTCCACCACCAATTCGTTTTAATAACGTTTGAGCCACCACGGCTCTTAATGATTCCGACAACATTGAACGCACCATTGATTTATCACTGCCAGGAAATACATCAATAATACGGTCAATGGTTTTTGCCGCAGAACTGGTGTGTAACGTAGCAAACACGAGGTGTCCGGTTTCCGCTGCTGTTAATGCAAGACTGATTGTTTCTTGATCTCGCAATTCCCCCACAAGAATAACATCAGGATCCTCACGCAATGCCGATCGTAATGCCGCTTTAAAGCTGTGAGTATCACGATGAACTTCACGTTGGTTAATCAAACATTTTTTATTTTTATGAACAAACTCAATCGGATCTTCGATCGTGAGAATGTGCTTATTATGATGTTCATTAACGTAATCAACCATCGCCGCTAATGTTGTTGATTTACCCGATCCTGTCGGCCCTGTAATTAATACCAACCCTTTTTGATATTTTGCGATATCAAGAAAAATATCAGGGGCATCTAATTGCTCAAGAGAAGGAACCTCAACAGGGATCGTTCTAAAGACAGCGGCACAACCTCGTGATTGATTAAACGCATTCACACGAAAACGCCCCACACTCGGAAGCTCAAAAGAAAAATCAACTTCTAACTTTTCTTCAAACTCACTTCGTTGAGCATCATTCATGATATCAGTCACTAAGCGATGAACATCAGCGTGTGTAAAATCAGGTAATGTGAGTTTACGAACCTCACCATCAACACGTACCATAGGAGGAACTCCTGCAGATAGGTGTAGATCTGATGCGTTTTGTTTTACACTAAAGTCCAGTAGTTCTGTGATATCCATAATTTTCCTCGGTAATCGTTTCTATGACTAGTATTAAGCAAAATATCCACCAAATCACTCTTCAGATAGAGAATAGCATTCAAAAATGTGGTCGATCCCCCGATTCAGTGCAACTACTGGCGGTAAGTAAAACCAAACCTATCGAGTTACTCGAACAAGCAATCGAATCGGGTCAACACTCTTTTGGTGAAAACTACGTTCAAGAAGGTGTTGATAAAGTCCACTATTTTCAAAAAAATCATTCGAATATCGAATTAGAATGGCATTTTATCGGACCAATTCAATCGAATAAGACTCGTCCAATTGCCGAACATTTTGATTGGGTGCATTCTATTGATCGTCTTAAGATAGCTCAACGTTTAAATGAACAACGTCCCTCTGATTTAGGTGAACTAAACATATTAATTCAGGTCAATATTAGCTCAGAAGACAGTAAGTCAGGCACCACGGCTAATGAGGTAATGGCACTGGCCGCGGCTATTCATGCAATGCCAAACCTAACACTTCGAGGATTAATGTCTATCCCGGCAAATGTCTCTAATTATGAAGAGCAATTAGCTGCATTCAAACAACTTGCTTCCATTCAAAACCAATTAGAAGCACAATATCCACAGGTTGATACCTTATCGATGGGCATGAGCGGTGATATGGATGCCGCAATTGAAGCAGGCTCTACGATGGTACGTATTGGTACTGCTATTTTTGGTGCAAGAAACTATACCAATTAAGTAATAATACACAGTAAGCGACTCTTAAAAATAAAAAATAGGAATACGAATGGAACATCGTAACATTGCTTTTATTGGTGCGGGAAACATGACTCGTTCAATCATTGCTGGCTTAATTAGCAGTGGTTATCCAAAAAAAAATATCACTGCAACAAACCCAAGCACTGACAAACTAAACAATTTAGAGCAATGCTATGGTATTAACATCAGTACCGATAACCTTGCCGCAGCTCAACAGGCTGACGTTATTGTTCTTGCTGTAAAACCACAAATGATGGAGACCGCAGCAAAGCCACTCCAATCCGTGGATTACTCTGATAAACTGGTTATTTCGATTGCTGCTGGTATTTCAGCTAAACGCTTAAATGAAATGTTCGCTGCCGAATTAAATTTGGTTCGAGTCATGCCGAATACGCCAGCATTAGTCGGTAAAGGCATGAGTGGCCTATTTGCCGTTGAGCATATTTCCGAACAAGACAAACATTTTGCAAGTGATTTACTTTCAGCCGTGGGGGAAGTCTGCTGGGTTGAAAAAGAATCGGGTATTAATTCTGTCATTGCAGCAGCAGGAAGCGCACCTGCGTATTTCTTCTTATTTATGGAAGCAATGCAGGCCGAAGCCATTAAACAGGGCTTTAGTGAGGATACCGCTCGTCTGTTAGTGCAACAATCCGCACTCGGTGCCGCCGAAATGGTCGTAGCAAATCCTGAAACACCATTATCAACACTGCGTGAACAAGTGACCTCAAAAGGTGGGACCACTGCTGAAGCACTTCGCACGTTTAATGAACATCATCTGCAAGAGATCGTCGCTAAAGCAATGCAAGCGGCCATAGCTCGTGCAGAAGAAATGGAAACGTTGTTTTAAAAACTGCTTTGCTTGAAGCAACTCTGTTTAAAAAACGCTATAAAAAAACCAATGATTTTTAAGGTTAACTAACTATGAATGCAATGAGCTTTTTAATCTCTACCGTTTTTGATTTATACATAATGGTTGTGATTCTACGAATTTGGTTACAAGTGGCACGTGCCGATTTCTATAACCCATTTTCACAATTTATCATCAAGGCTACGCAACCCGTTGTTTCGCCTTTACGTCGTATTATTCCATCAATAGGAAGCTTAGATTTAGCCACCGTTCTGTTTGCTTATGTTCTGTGTGTTGTTAAATTTGTTGCTCTGCAAGTTGTCGTTTCAGGCGGAATTACTTTTGGACCTGAGTTTTTAATCATTGGTCTTATTGCTCTTGCAAAAGCCGCTGGTGGTTTACTGTTCTGGATTTTATTAGTTCGAGCCATCCTTAGTTGGGTTAGCCAAGGCCGTAGCCCAATTGAATATGTAATGAACCAATTGACGGAACCAATGCTTGCTCCTATTCGTAAGATCCTTCCTCAAATGGGCGGGTTAGATTTAAGCGTATTAGTGCTGTTCATTGTGCTTCAATTTGCTAACTTCTTAATGGGTGATTTACTTGGCCCGATTTGGTATAGCTTGTAATCTGATCGATATTGGAATCTAAGCAATAATGCCAATTAAATACGATAACGATGATTTGGTCTTAAGACTTTACCTTCAACCGAAGGCCAGTCGAGACCAAATCGTTGGTATACATGGAGAGGAACTCAAGGTAGCGATTACCGCTCCTCCCGTTGATGGGAAAGCTAACGCACATTTGATTAAGTACTTCTCGAAATTATTTAAGGTTGCTAAAGGTAAAATCACAGTAGAAAAAGGAGAGCTTAATCGTCACAAACAAGTTCGAATTCACTCTCCTGAAATTATTCCTGATGCCATTCAAATACTGCTAGAGCCGAGTTAATTCTCGGCTTTTCTTTATGGAGATTAACATGAAAAAAACGCTGTTACTTTTATCCCTCTTTCTTTTTAGTTTACCCAGTTTTGCAGGGCAATTTGTACAGATAAAAAATATTGAAGTGCATTATTCCGCTTTTAATTCCACGTTTTTAACGCCTAAGGTGGCTCGCGCTTATCAATTAAAACGCTCTGGCTACACGGCATTAATAAACATCAGTGTTTTAGATATTTCACAAGCCGGAAAACCGGCGATATCAGCTCAAGTATCTGGCACTGCTAAAAATTTATTAGGCCAAACTAAGACTCTGACTTTCCGTGAAATAAAAGAGCAAAATGCCATTTATTATATTGCTGAGTTACCAATAACAAACGAAGAAACCTTTCGCTTTGATATTGATGTATCCGCTGATACCAAAGGCGCTGGCAAATTAAAATTCAATCAAAAGTTCTACGTAGAAGAGTAAGAGAATCATTATGAGCAAAATCGTATTAGCAACAGGCAACCAAGGTAAAGTTCGTGAAATGGCAGATATTTTGTCTGACTTTGGATTTGATGTTGTGGCACAAAGTGAGTTCAACGTCTCTGACGTAGCTGAAACAGGCACTACTTTTATTGAAAATGCCATCATCAAAGCGCGTCATGCGGCTAAAGAAACCGGATTACCTGCAATTGCTGATGATTCCGGTTTAGAAGTCGACGCATTACATGGCGCACCAGGCGTTTACTCTGCACGCTACTCTGGTGAAGGCGCAACTGATCAGAAGAACATCGATAAAATGCTAGCGGCAATGGACGGTATTCCTACAGAAAAACGTACCGCCCGCTTCCATTGTGTCTTAGTCTTAATGAAGCATGAGAACGATCCTACGCCATTGATTTGTCACGGTTCATGGGAAGGCCACATTACCACGGAGCAACAAGGTGAAAATGGCTTTGGCTACGATCCTATTTTTTGGGTAAGTGAAGACAATTGCTCTTCTGCAGAACTTGAACCAGCACGTAAAAAGCAACTGTCTCATCGTGGTCAAGCACTGAAAAAACTGTTCGCTGCATTAAAAGAAGGTCAATAATTGATGCTAGTCCCACCACCACTCAGTTTATACATTCATATTCCTTGGTGTATTCAAAAGTGCCCATATTGTGATTTCAACTCTCACGCGTTAAAAACAACAATTCCTGAAGCACAGTACATTTCAGCGTTAATTGACGATCTTGATACCGATCTTGCTCGTTATAATATGCAAAATGAACCGCGTAAACTGCATTCTATTTTTATTGGTGGTGGTACCCCGAGTTTAATTACCGCTCCAGAAATTAAGCGTTTACTGATCGAAGTTGAAAAACGCCTACCGTTTGCTGATGACATTGAAATCACCATGGAAGCGAACCCAGGAACGGTAGAAGCCGGACGATTCATCGAGTACCGCGAAGCCGGCGTTAATCGTATTTCTATTGGTGTGCAAAGCTTTCAACAAGAGAAGTTAGAAAAACTCGGACGAATTCACGGTAAGGATGAAGCCCTTCGCGCCGCTCGTCTTGCCCATGAAGCAGGGTTAAACAGTTTCAATCTCGACCTAATGCACGGTTTACCAAACCAAAGTATTGATGATGCTTTGTCTGATTTAAAACAGGCCATTGAACTTAATCCGCCGCATTTATCTTGGTATCAACTCACTATCGAACCAAATACGGTGTTTTACTACAAGCCCCCTACTCTGCCTGATGATGATGACCTATGGGATATTTTTGAACAAGGTCATCAAATCCTTGCCGATGCAGGTTACGTTCAATATGAAATTTCAGGCTACAGTAAAGTCGGTTATCAATGTCGTCATAATCTAAACTATTGGCGCTTTGGTGATTACTTAGGGATTGGCTGTGGTGCTCATGGCAAGCTTAGTTTTTCTGATGGCCGTATTGTTCGTACAACTAAAATTAAGCACCCACGCGGCTTTCTAGACTTAATGAAACCTTACTTGATTGATGAACAAAAGGTTGCGGATCATGACAGACCTTTTGAATTCTTTATGAACCGCTTCCGTTTACTGGAAGCTTGTCCTAAACAAGATTTCATTGATAAAACCGGGTTAGGTTTAGAGTCTATTCAAGAAATAATGGATTGGGCGAAAGAGAAGAAGTATTTAGAAGAAACAGAAACGCATTGGCAGATCACAGAGCATGGAAAATTGTTCTTGAATGATTTGTTGGAAGCGTTTGTGAGTGATGAGGAGTAAGATCAGGGTTCAGATCGCTTCGCTTAAAGGATTCAGGAGGAGCAAAGAATCGAAACTCTAAACTAAACCACTAGCAACCCCTCCTAGCCTCCCCTTATATCAATACTGACTACCAAGTAACATCGGTGAACAAGGGGAGGAACGGTATTGTGATCGTTGATATACCAGTATCAGAGAAGATTCTCCCCCTTTATCGACCAACCATTGAGATCGATAATGTTAATAGAAAGGGGAGTTAGAGGGGGTTGTTAGCTATAAAGCCTAAGATGCAGTGACACCGTTTATCCTGAATCCTACTCTTCCGGCTTTAAAATATCGAACGTCCAATACGCTCTGAAAGCAATTCTAACGCTTGGGTTCCTGCTAGCGAGTTGCCTGATGGGTCTAACTCTGGTGACCATACTGCAATCGTCATTTCACCCGGAACAATGGCAATAATACCGCCGCCAACTCCCGACTTACCCGGCATACCAACACGATAAGCAAACTCACCAGCACCATCATATAAACCACACGTCGCCATCAGTGCATTAATTTGTTTACTTTGCATAGGTGTAATAATGAATTCATTTGTCTCTGGTTGAATGCCTTTATTCGCTAAATAACCAAACGTTCTCGCTAAATCAACACAGCTCATATTCAAGGCACACGCATGAAAATAGTTCTTTAATACGGGCATAACTTCATTCTCAAAGTTACCAAATGATCGCATTAAATAAGCAATTGATGCATTTCGATCACTATGATCCATCTCCGAATTAGCGACGACACGATCATAAATAATATGTTCATTGCCAGAGAGCTTACGTACAAATTCTAATAAGCGATGTTTCGGAGCAGAAAAGCGACTAAACAGCATATCTGCCACAACAATCGCCCCCGCATTGATGAACGGATTACGAGGAACCCCTTGTTCCATTTCCAACTGGATCAATGAGTTAAACGCTTGTCCAGAAGGTTCTTTTCCAACTCTATGCCAGAGTTCTTCGGGCTGATACAGCTCCATAGCAAGCGTTAAACTCAGTGCCTTAGAGATTGACTGAATCGAAAATCGTTCGTTTGCATCGCCTGCTGTGATCATTTCACCATCATTAGTATAGACAGCAATACCCAGTTTATTACTCGGTACACAAGCAAGTGCTGGAATGTAATCGGCAACCTCTCCTTGTCCAATAAGAGGACGCACTTCATTCAAAATATCTTCTAATATTTGTTTTGTTGGCTTCATTATTTTTACTTCCTTTCACAGCAAGGACAAAAAAGCCAACACAGAGGTTGGCTTTAAATTTATAAGCAATGTATTAGACACTGCATCAGTTTACTACTGATTATAATTATGCGTTACGACGGAATTTAATATCCCATACGCCATGGCCTAAACGGTGACCACGAGCTTCAAATTTTGTTAATGGACGCTCATCTGGACGAGGAATGTAATCGCCATCAGTTGCTATGTTTTCGTAGCCTGGGGCCGCGTTCATTACTTCAATCATATGTTCTGCGTAGTTTTCCCAATCTGTTGCCATGTGGAAAACACCTTCAGCATTGAGCTTAGGACGGATCATCTCAGCAAATTCAGCTTTAACGATGCGACGCTTATGATGACGCGCTTTATGCCATGGATCAGGGAAGAATAATTGCAGAGTCGTCACTGATGAATCAGGGATCATCGATTCAAACACTTCAACCGCATCGTGACACATCACGCGTAAGTTAGTTACGCCCGCTTCTTTTGCAGCTGCAAGACATGCACCAACACCAGGGCGGTGAACTTCAATACCAAGGAAATTAACGTCTGGTGCTTTTTGCGCCATCTCAACCAAAGATGCACCCATACCAAAACCTATTTCTAAAACGACAGGGTTGTTGTTACCAAACACCTCGTTCCAATCAAGCATCTGCTCAACAAAATCGATGCCCATGGTAGACCAGCACTCAGTAATGGCGCCTTCTTGGCCTTTCGTTAAACGTCCTTCGCGGCGTACAAAGCTGCGAATTTTACGAACAATTTTACCTTCTTCGGTAAAGTCGTTTTTAGTCACTTCAGTCATGATTGGATAACCTGGTTATTCTCTGAACAAGGATTGTGGATCCGGCATTATCCAAAGTTTAGCCCAGTGTTCAAGCATTATCTTTCGTTTTCCGTATAAACACGGTAAATACTTTACTTTGAATACTTGTATGAATACCCCTATTTTCTATCGGGTGTACAAATTCATCACAGTATGATGCAATCCCCACCATTATAAAAAAGCAATCGAGCATGTCATGACTTCTTTTTCTCACGCCATCTTAGAATGGTACGATAATTACGGCCGTAAGACGTTGCCTTGGCAATTAGAAAAAACACCTTATAAAGTATGGTTATCCGAAATCATGCTGCAACAAACTCAAGTCACTACCGTTATTCCTTATTTTGAACGCTTCATGACTCGCTTTCCTACGGTAATTGACCTAGCGAACGCCGATCAAAATGAAGTTCTTCATTTATGGACTGGTCTTGGTTATTACGCCCGTGCTCGAAACTTACATAAAACCGCACAAATTATCGCAGAGCAATATAATGGCCGATTTCCTGAAACCATTGATGAAGTGATCGCCTTACCCGGTATTGGACGCTCTACCGCTGGTGCCGTACTTTCCTTGTCGCTTAAACAACGTCATCCCATTTTAGATGGTAATGTAAAGCGAACCTTATCTCGCTGCTTTGCTATTGAAGGATGGTCAGGGAAGAAATCTGTCGAAAATGCCATGTGGGCAATAGCAGAAGAACATACACCAGAGTTAGGAGTCGAACGCTACAATCAAGCCATGATGGATATGGGGGCGATTGTTTGTACTCGTTCTAAGCCTAAGTGTGAGATTTGCCCAGTGAATGATCTTTGCCAAGCAAAAGCACAAGATCGCCAATTGGATTTCCCGACCAAAAAACCGAAGAAAGAAAAACCAATGAAAGAAGCTTGGTTTGCCATTTATTATCACGATGGTGAAGTTTGGTTAGAGCAAAGACCTCAGACTGGAATTTGGGGCGGGCTTTTTTGCTTTCCTGAACAACCAGAGAATACCTTAGCTGATTTATCTGATCGCTATGGTGTCGAAATAAAATCCACTCAACAATTAATTGCTTTTCGTCATACCTTTAGCCATTACCACTTAGATATCACCCCTGTGCTTATCACTCTGGTGAAGAAACCGAACATGGTGATGGAAGGAACACGCGGAGTTTGGTATAACTTATCTCAACCAATGACGGTAGGATTAGCAGCACCAGTACAAAAACTATTGGATGCCCTTCCGTACGAAATTTCTAATGGAGAATAACCATGAGTCGCACTGTATTTTGCGTTCTTTTAAATAAAGAAGCCGATGGCCTAGATTTTCAACTTTACCCAGGCGAACTAGGTAAACGTATTTTTGATAACATATCCAAAGAAGCGTGGGGCCAATGGCAACATAAGCAAACCATGCTAATTAATGAAAAGAAACTAAACATGATGGATCCTGAGCACCGTAAGATGCTAGAAACAGAAATGGAAGGGTTCCTATTTGACGGTAAAGATGTTGTCATTGATGGCTACACCCCACCAAGCAAGTAATCATTTTTTCTTAAATAAAGCAGCCTAGTCGCTGCTTTATTTTTATTCTTTTTTAGTTCGAGGCCATTCTGCCGTTAACCTTATTATCGAGTTCTTATCTATATAGCCTTTATGAAAAAAATTATCTTAATTGTCTCTACATGTCTTTTTCTCACCAGCTGTAGCCGAGAATCCATAGAATCGACCTTTGGTATTAATTACGACACCACCAACCGCTTTGCTAAAAATTTAGCCCCTCTTCCTGGGCAATTTACCAAAGATCTAAAAGCTCTCGACTCTTTAATAAGCAGTTTTAATGGCAACATTGAGAAGCGGTGGGGGAAAAAAAACCTCATCACCGCAGGTAAACGTTCTTACGTAAAATACACGGATGGGTATCTGAGTCGCTCTCAAGTCGATTTCACGTCAGGACGAGTCACCGTCGAAACCGTAGCAGGAACCGAGCCTAAAGCGCATTTGCGTCAAGCTATTATCACCACCCTACTCACACCAGATGACCCTGCTGGTGTTGATTTGTATTCAGACGCTGATGTCACCTTAGGTGGAAAACCATTTCTTTATCAACAAGTTCTCGATCAAGATAAAAAACCGATTGAATGGTCATGGCGCGCAAGCCGTTACGCTGATTACCTCATTGCACATCATTTAAAACAAAAAAATATCGACTATAAAAAAGCATATTACGTTGATATTCCTATGGTTAAGAACCACGAACAACTGCGTGAATACCAATATGCCGATATTGTTCGTAAAGCATCTCAACGTTACGACATTCCTGAAAATTTGATTTACTCCATCATCAGAACAGAAAGTAGTTTTAATCCTTATGCCGTAAGTTGGGCCAATGCGTATGGATTAATGCAAGTGGTACCTAAAACCGCTGGACGTGATGTTTTTAAATTGGTGAAGAAAAAATCCGGAGATCCTACACCCGAGTATTTATTTAACCCACATAACAACATTGATACCGGCGCCGCTTACTTTCATATATTGAAAACACGTTACTTAAAAGACATTAGAAATCCGATTTCAAAACAATACAGCATGATTTCAGCTTATAACGGTGGTGCTGGTGGTGTATTTACTACCTTTAGCAGTAGCAGAAGTCGTGCAATTAACGACATTAATAGTTTAAATCCGAACCAAGTCTATTGGGCGTTGACTAAAAAGCATAAGAATGCGGAAGCAAGACGTTACCTAGAAAAAGTAACCGCCTATAAAAAAGAGTTCAATTCAGGGAAGATTTAGCGATAAAACAGCCTATTCGATGGATAATCAATCAAACGATCAAAAAAACGGACTATTTTGAAAAAAAAAGTTGACGGTGAGGGCAAAAATCCGTTTAATAGCGCTCGTTGCCCGGATAGCTCAGTCGGTAGAGCAGAGGATTGAAAATCCTCGTGTCGGTGGTTCGATTCCGCCTCCGGGCACCATACAATAAGATTGTTGGTGTAGTTCTAGATTTATTTATTAAATGCTAGATCACGAATAGTCAAAAGAATTTAGTGTGCCGACTTAGCTCAGTAGGTAGAGCAACTGACTTGTAATCAGTAGGTCACCAGTTCGACTCCGGTAGTCGGCACCATTCTTTTGCCTCGATAGCTCAGTCGGTAGAGCAGAGGATTGAAAATCCTCGTGTCGGTGGTTCGATTCCGCCTCGAGGCACCATACAATTCCCTTTTAGTTCAGTTGGTAGAACGCCGGACTGTTAATCCGTATGTCGCTGGTTCAAGTCCAGCAAAGGGAGCCATACAATTTAGTCTTTATATTTTAAAGATTAATAAAAAATTAGTGCCGACTTAGCTCAGTAGGTAGAGCAACTGACTTGTAATCAGTAGGTCACCAGTTCGACTCCGGTAGTCGGCACCATTTCTTCCTTGTAAGAAGAAACACAATACCTGTTCCCTTTTAGTTCAGTTGGTAGAACGCCGGACTGTTAATCCGTATGTCGCTGGTTCAAGTCCAGCAAAGGGAGCCACATTCAAAAGCCTTGTCATAGGACGAGGTTTTTTTATTGCTGATTTAATTCAGTAATTGCAAAAAAATATAGTGTGCCGACTTAGCTCAGTAGGTAGAGCAACTGACTTGTAATCAGTAGGTCACCAGTTCGACTCCGGTAGTCGGCACCATTTTTTTGCCTCGATAGCTCAGTCGGTAGAGCAGAGGATTGAAAATCCTCGTGTCGGTGGTTCGATTCCGCCTCGAGGCACCATTATAATTCCCTTTTAGTTCAGTTGGTAGAACGCCGGACTGTTAATCCGTATGTCGCTGGTTCAAGTCCAGCAAAGGGAGCCATTTAAAAAGCCTCGTCATTTGACGAGGCTTTTTTTATGCTTGTTATTTAATAAACTCGACACTACCATAATACCCATTCTTACCAATCCCAATTTCACGTATCATTTGATGTTATTGGACATTAATATTACTTCTCCATTAAGGCTACACCATGACAGATACTCCATCAGGGAAACCAGCAAACACCGGGATAAAACGAGTAATTAAAGCAACACAATTTTCTATGCAAGGACTGAAAGCTGCATTTAAGCATGAAGCCGCTGTTCGTCAAGAATTTGCAATGCTTGTCATTGCGGCGCCTATCGCTCTATTGCTTGATGTCACCATTGTAGAAAAGATCTTGTTGATTGGTGTCTTTGTCTTAATATTTATCGTTGAACTGCTTAATTCAGCCATAGAAGCCGTTGTAGACCGTATTGGACCTGAACATCATGAGTTAAGTGGTAGAGCAAAAGACATTGGCTCTTCGGCTGTCTTCGTCGCTCTATGCCTTGCCGGTTTTACTTGGTTGATGATTCTAGGCAGCCATTATTTATAGTAAATAGTTTTATGACTTTATGTTTGAGCCAGTAAACTCAAACATAAAACATCCATTTAAATGAGGATCGTTCTAATGAACCCAATTATCCAAACACTAAAAGAACACAATGTTAGCGATGAGAAAATCACAGAAGTATTTCAAGCGCTAACACAAAATCCATTAGCGGCAATGGCAACCATTCAAAGCTTAGGTATTCCACAAGAAAAACTACAACCATTAATGATGATGGTAATGACAAACCCTAGCTTAATTAAAGAAGCGGTTGAAGAATTAGGTTTGGATTTTTCAAAAGTAGAAGAAGCAAAAGCAAAGCTTGAAGAGAATCAATAATCGTTTTCTACAAACATTAAAGCCCTGACTTCGGTCGGGGCTTTTTTATATCTACAGAACTATTGAGTATTTTTCTATATCGCAGATACTTTCCATATTCCAGATACAACAAAGCCCCGATTTTCATCGAGGCTTTATCATTTAAATGTGGTACCGGTAGGCGGACTTGAACCGCCACTCCTTTCGGAAAGGGATTTTGAATCCCTCGTGTATACCAATTTCACCATACCGGCTTTATCAGCATTGCTGCTTGATATGGTTGATTATACTCAGAGATCATAGTCACGCAAGCTCTTTATTACTCTACCGTATTGTTTGCTGAAATATTCAACAGTTATTTACAATCAACTTTTCATTTTTAACTCTTCTGTCGTTATACTGCTGCTAGTTTTTTAAATTTATGGAAGAAAAAATGAAGACACAAAAACAAGCAGGCTTTATGCGTCGTATGGGAGCTTGGTTTTACGACACGCTCATTATCAGCGCTATTATGATGCTTACTGGTGGGATAATTGTAGCAACCCTTGAGATGCTCTATGGTATGGGATTAATTAGCTATGGTAGCTACCCTGATGTTAGCTCTTATCTAAATAACGACCCAATGTGGAGTAATTTATACCCAATCACTCTGATCTCTGTTTTTGTTGGATTTTTTGCCTATTTCTGGTGTAAAGGACAAACACTTGGTATGCGTGCATGGAAACTTCAAGTTCAACAGTTTGATGGTTCACCAATTACCTTAACTCAAGCCATTATCCGTATGTCGACCTCAGCTTTTGGATTAGGTAACTTCCTTGTTTTTATCTCTCAAGATAACTCAGCATTTCAAGATACATGGGCTAAGACACAAGTCATCGTATTAGACAAAGCGGTTTAGCTTATCTCTATTTTTTACGTATAAAAAAAAGGAGATACTTAGTCGTATCTCCTTTTTTATAATCAATACTATTTATACTAGATCTTTCTATTTAATAACCCTAAGGTAATCAAAAGAAAGACAAAACTGGGCCCCAAAGCGCCAAAAATAGGATGTATGTTATACACCAAGGTCATTGGGCCAAACACTTCATTGGAAATATAAAAACTAAACCCGGCAATCACACCAGAAAGTATTCTCGCCCCCATCGTTACACTACGTAATGGTCCAAAAACAAAAGATAGCGCTAAGAGCATCATTACCGCAACAGAGATTGGTTGTAACGCCTTACGCCAAAATGCCAATTCATAGCGGGAAGCATCTAATTCTGAATCTTTTAAATAGTTAACATAATCATACAGCCCCGTTAAAGATTGTTCTTCAGGCTTCACACTAACAACGGCTAATTTATCAGGCGTTAATGTCGTCGACCAACTTAAGGAATCGAGTTTTTTCTCTGTAATTATATTCTCATCTTTCATATCAGTGATGGAAACATCAATCAGTTTCCATCCTTCTTCTTTAGATTCATATTCTGCTTTTTTAGCAAAAATAATGTCATCCAACTTTCTCTCTTTATCAAACTGCCATAGCGTAACGCCATACAGCTTAGCTTGGTCATCAACGCGAGATAGATAGATGAAATCATTCCCATCTTTAGCCCACACACCAGTTCTCATTGAAGCAATATTGCCTCCTGAGATAGAGAATGCACGTAAATCACGAGCCATCTTCTGAGCTTGAGGCGCGCCCCATTGCCCTAGTGCCATTACCATCAGCATTAATGGAATGGCCGTTTTTAATACAGAGATACCAATATCTAACTTAGAATAGCCAGCCGCTTGCATTACAACTAACTCAGAGCTTGCCGCTAGCATGCCTAGGCCAATCAAAGCACCGAGTAAAGCAGCCATAGGGAAGAACATCTCAATATCACGTGGCATACTTAATATGACGAAATACAACGCATCAAGAAGATCGTATGTCCCTTTACCAACCTTACGTAACTGTTCAACGTACTTAATGATTGATGACAAACCGACTAACGTCACTAAACACAGTGATGATGTCGCGATAATAGTACGGCCTATATACCAATCTAAAATCTTAAACATGTTTTGGTTTTCTCCGCATCTTATCTTTCAGCTTTCTCACAAAAACACTGTCCATTGAGTTCAATATTATACCAATAATCAGTAACACGGCATTAATAGCCCACAATCCAACGGATGGATGTAAACTTCCCTCTTCTATCGCTGATTTACCCGCACTTAATGATAAGAAATAAGCCAGATACAATAAAATCGCAGGAGCAAGTTTAGCAAACCGCCCTTGTCGAGGGTTAACCGCCGATAACGGTACCACCACCATCGTCAATAATGGGATACACAAAATTAAAGAAATACGCCATTGCAATTCAGCTTTGGCTTCTAATTCTGTGCGTTTAATTAGATCTAACGTTGGAAGTGCATCCCAATCCCGACGTTTTTCTTTCACTTCTTTTTGACCAATAAGAACTTCGTAAGATTCAAAATTACTTTCAAGGTAATCAAGACGAGTCGGTATTCCTTCATAACGAGTGCCGTTATCAAGCACCAACACTTGGCGACCATCGTCTAATTGCTTAACCGTTCCTTTTTCAGAAATCAGGACACTTGGTCTCAATGAATCATTAGGTACTGGCTGTGCTAAAAATATATTAACTAAATGCTTTCCGCCTTTGTCGCTAATATCATCTATAAAAACAACGGCTTTACCATCCGGAGACGGCTTAAACTGCCCTTTCTGTAAGAGTTCAATACCGGCATCTGATTCTACATTTTCCATCAACTTGGTACTTTGCTCTTGGCTCCAAGGTGATAACCAAAGTGAGTTCACTGCCGCAATACTGCCTGTAATTAATGCAAGATAAAGCGCAGCTCGAATAAGGATTGAATTCCCCATCCCTGTCGCATTCATTACCGTAATTTCACTTTCTGCATATAGGCGACCGAAGGTCAACAAGATACCAATAAAAATACTCAGAGGCAGCATCAATAGCCCCATTGCAGGCATGTTATAGCCAACTAATGATAGAATTAATCCCCCCGGAATATCTCCATCCGATGCATCGGCTAAAATCTGTATAAATTTTTGGCTCATAAAGATCAAAAACAGCACAAAAAAGATCGCTAATTGGCTCTTTAATGTTTCCTTGATCAAATATCTAATAATAATCACGTCGAATCTACCTATAGAAAACTTGTATTTTTGCCAGAATCACTATAATTTCCGTGTAAACCATTTATTTTTTAATCTTTGGCTAAATGTTAGCCTGCGAAATCGGTACACTAATATTATAGTATCTAACTAGATTTTGCTCATTATCTAACATTTAGTTCTATTTGTCTTTAGGATGTAGGAGTACGCATGGAGTTCAGTGTAAAAAGTGGCAGTCCAGAGAAGCAACGCAGCGCATGTATCGTTGTCGGTGTTTTTGAACCACGTCGTTTGTCTCCAATAGCAGAACAGCTTGATAAAATCAGTGACGGTTACATTAGTTCATTACTTCGCCGTGGTGATCTAGAAGGTAAACCGGGTCAAATGCTGTTATTACATCAAGTACCAAATATTCTTTCTGAGCGTGTTTTATTAGTCGGTTGTGGTAAAGAGCGTGAACTTGGTGAGCGCCAGTATAAAGATATCATCAAAAAAACCATCAGCACACTAAATGAAACGGGCTCTATGGAAGCAGTATGTTTCCTTACAGAACTACACGTTAAAGGCCGTGATACGTATTGGAAAGTACGTCAAGCGGTTGAATCAACCAAAGACAGTTTATACACATTCAATCAATTCAAGAGTAATAAACCTGAGACTCGTCGCCCACTTCGTAAGTTAGTATTTAATGTACCAACTCGTAGAGAGCTTAGCTTAGGTGAGAAAGCCATCAATCACGGTCTTTCTATCTCTTCTGGCGTTAAAGCATCAAAAGATTTAGGCAACATGCCACCAAACGTTGCAAACCCTGCTTATCTTGCCTCTCAAGCACGCCGCCTTGCTGACGACTTTGAAACCGTAACGACAAAAGTTATTGGCGAAGAAGAAATGAAGAAATTGGGAATGACGTCTTACCTAGCAGTAGGCCAAGGCTCTCACAATGAATCAATGATGTCGGTAATGGAATACAAAGGCCACCCGAATCCTGATGCAAAACCAATTGTCCTTATCGGCAAAGGTCTAACATTTGATTCCGGCGGTATCTCTTTGAAACCTAGCGATAGCATGGATGAGATGAAGTACGACATGTGTGGCGCCGCTTCAGTCTTTGGCGCAATGAAAGCACTTGCGAAGCTAAACCTTCCATTAAATGTTGTTGGTATACTTGCTGGTTGTGAAAACATGCCAAGCAGTAACTCTTACCGCCCCGGTGATATTTTAACAACCATGTCAGGCCAAACCGTTGAGGTATTAAATACCGATGCAGAAGGTCGCTTGGTTCTTTGTGACGCATTAACGTATGTTGAGCGCTACGAACCAGATTGTGTGGTTGATGTCGCGACGTTAACCGGTGCATGTGTTGTTGCTTTAGGCCACCACATCAACGGTCTGCTTTCTAACCATAATCCATTAGCACATGAACTGATTAATGCGTCAGAGCAATCAGGTGATCGTGCATGGCGTTTACCAATGTCCGAAGAATACAACGAACAGTTAAATAGCCCGTTCGCTGACATGGCAAATATTGGTGGTAAAGCAGGTGGTACTATTACCGCTGGTTGTTTCCTTGCTCGTTTTGCTAAGAAATACAACTGGGCTCACATTGATAGTGCAGGTACCGCTTGGGTTTCAGGTGCAAACAAAGGCTCTACCGGCCGACCAGTCTCATTGCTTGTCCAATTCTTACTGAATCGTTCAGGTCCAGAAAGCGTAGAGTAACCCTCCTCACTTTCATGATATTAAGGGCCGATATTAAGGCCCTTTTTTAATGACTTTATTTCCGTCATTATGTTGTAAAATATAAGAGATACTATGAGCCAAGCTTTATTCTATGTACTTGAATCGACCTCACCTGCTGCAACCCAACCTGGGTTGTTAAAGTTTGTGTGTCAGCTCGCTCATTACTATTACTCTCAAAATGCCCGTGTTTATATTTTAAGTGACGATAAAGAACAGGCGTTATTGATTGATGAATTGCTTTGGCAAAATGATGTTTCTGAATTTATTCCTCATAATCTTATCGGCGAAGGACCAAAATCAGGGTCACCGATAGAAATAGGCTGGGGAACATTACGCCCATCAGGGCGACGTCATGTACTAATAAACTTAGCTCAAGAAGTCGCAACTTTTGCGGTTTCCTTTGCTCAAGTGGTAGACTTCGTACCCTGTGAAGAAAAAGTCAAACAACACGCTCGAGAAAGGTATAAAATATACCGAAATGCAGGCCGCGCCATGCAAACCGAGACATTGAAATAATGCCAATCATCATAGCTAACTGACTCAACTGATTACCATTTTTCAGATAGAGCCATTAACTATGATATTTGGCATTCCACTTTTTAATAGAGATATTCGTGACGAACACTATGGAAAAGACATATAACCCGCAATCGATAGAACAAGCTCTGTACCAGACTTGGGAAGAAAAAGGCTACTTTAAGCCTCATGGCGACACATCAAAAGAAGCTTACAGCATCATGATCCCGCCACCAAACGTCACGGGTAGCCTGCACATGGGCCACGCTTTCCAAGATACGATCATGGATACACTGATCCGTGCTGAACGTATGAAAGGAAAAAATACCCTTTGGCAAGTAGGTACTGACCACGCAGGTATCGCGACCCAAATGGTTGTTGAGCGTAAAATTGCGGCTGAAGAAGGCAAAACAAAACACGATTATGGTCGTGAGGCTTTCATCGATAAAATTTGGGAATGGAAAGCAGAATCTGGCGGCACAATTACAAAGCAACTTCGTCGTCTTGGTGCCTCTGTTGATTGGGATCGTGAACGATTCACAATGGATGACGGTCTATCTGCTGCGACTCAAGAAGTGTTTGTTCGTCTATTCGAAGAAGACCTTATCTACCGTGGTAAACGTCTAGTAAACTGGGATCCTAAATTGCACACCGCAATTTCTGATCTTGAAGTTGAAAGCAAAGACAAAAAAGGCTTCATGTGGCATTTCCGCTACCCACTAGCAAACGGTGTTAAAACGGCTGATGGTAAAGACTACATCGTAGTTGCAACCACTCGTCCAGAAACCATGCTTGGTGATACTGGCGTTGCAGTTAACCCTGAAGATCCTCGTTACAAAGATCTGATCGGTCAACACATTGAACTGCCTATCGTTGGTCGTTTAATTCCTATCGTAGGCGATGAGCATGCGGACATGGATAAAGGCACGGGTTGTGTGAAAATCACCCCAGCTCATGACTTTAACGATTACGAAGTAGGTAAACGTCATAGCCTGCCAATGATCAACATCCTTACTTTTAACGCTGATATTCGTGAAACCGCTGAAGTATTCACAACGAACGGTGAAGAAAGTGATGTTTACAGCGCTGAACTTCCTGCTAAATATCACGGCATGGAGCGTTTTGCTGCTCGTAAAGCTATCGTTGCTGAGTTTGATGAACTGGGTCTTCTTGAAGAGATCAAAGATCATGACTTAACCGTTCCTTACGGTGACCGTGGTGGTGTTGTTATCGAACCAATGCTAACTGACCAATGGTACGTACGTACTGCTCCTCTTGCTGCGCCTGCAGTTAAAGCGGTTGAAGATGGTCAAATCAAGTTTGTCCCTAAACAATATGAAAACATGTACTTCTCTTGGATGCGTGACGTTCAAGATTGGTGTATTTCTCGTCAACTTTGGTGGGGCCACAGAATCCCGGCTTGGTATGACAACAGCGGTAAAGTTTACGTTGGTCGTTCTGAAGAAGAAGTTCGTGAGAAAAACAACCTTGCACCTGTTGTTGTACTTCGCCAAGACGACGATGTACTTGATACGTGGTTCTCGTCTGCGCTTTGGACGTTTGGCACACAAGGCTGGCCTGAAAACACAGACGCACTTAAAACATTCCACCCATCAGAAGTTCTAGTATCAGGCTTTGATATTATCTTCTTCTGGGTTGCTCGTATGATCATGATGACCATGCACTTCGTGAAAGACGAAGAAGGCAATGCACAAGTACCATTTAAAACCGTTTACATGACAGGTCTTATCCGCGATGAAAACGGCGATAAGATGTCTAAATCGAAAGGTAATGTACTTGATCCTATCGATATGATCGATGGTATCGGCCTTGAAGAATTAGTTGAAAAACGTTGTGGCAACATGATGCAACCTCAACTGGCTAAGAAGATCGAAAAAGCAACGCGTAAAACGTTTGAAGGCGGTATCGAACCCTATGGTACTGATGCCCTACGTTTCACTCTTGCAGCAATGGCATCGACAGGTCGTGATATCAACTGGGATATGAAACGTCTTGAAGGTTACCGTAACTTCTGTAACAAACTATGGAACGCAAGTCGTTACGTATTGATGAACACAGAAGAGCACGATTGTGGCATGGCTGAAGGTGCAGAGCTTGAGTTCTCACTAGCTGACCAATGGATCACTTCTCAGTTTGAAGTTGCAGCGAAAGAGTTTAATGCTCACCTAGACAACTACCGTCTAGATATGGCAGCGAACACTCTGTATGAATTCATCTGGAACCAATTCTGTGACTGGTATTTAGAACTAACTAAACCGGTTCTTTGGAAAGGTACTGAAGCACAACAACGTGCAACTCGTTATACATTGATCACGGTTCTTGAAAAGACATTACGTCTTGCTCACCCTATTCTTCCTTACATCACTGAATCAATCTGGCAGAGCGTTAAGCCATTAGTTGATGGTGTGGAAGGCGAAACGATCATGACTCAAGCATTACCTCAGTTTAATGAAGAAAACTTCAACGCTGATGTTGTTGCTGATCTTGAGTGGGTTAAAGCATTCATTACAAGCATCCGTAATTTACGTGCAGAATACGACATCGCGCCAAGCAAAGGCTTAGATGTAATGATTAAAGTGGCTGATGAGAAAGACGCAGCGCGAATTAAGGCAAATGAGATTGTACTGACGTCTCTAGCAAAACTAGACAGTATTAAGGTTCTTTCTGACAATGAAGAGACGCCTGCATGTGCGACTTCTCTTGTTGGTAAATCTGAATTGATGATCCCAATGGCGGGTCTTATTGACAAAGATGCAGAACTTGCTCGTTTAGATAAAGAAGTAGCGAAAATCCAAGGCGAGATTAAACGTATCGAAGGTAAATTAGGTAACGAAGGTTTCGTTGCTAAAGCCCCTGAAGTTGTTATCGCTAAAGAACGCGAAAAGCTAGATGGTTATAACGAAACTCTTGTTAAGCTAGAAGCACAAAAAGAAACGATTGCGGCACTATAAGTAAACACTTATCGTGACGTATAAAAAAGGCCGATGTTATGCATCGGCCTTTTTATTATCTGTTCTTTTTCGCAATCAAAAGATAATACCAATACAGATGATTACGGGCATTACTATAAATTCACTAAAATGACTTACAAAGGAAAGTGAATCACATTTTCTGTTCGACATAAGCCAATTTCAAGCTCATGGTGCTGACCATCGAGTATAACGTCGATTACATAGAGATCATCTGAGTTTTGCATTTGATCATCCCAATATTTTGGCGCTTCTACTTGGAATAACGCCGACACATGATCACTTCTTACATCCACAGGAAGCGTCAATGTCATGCCATCAAACTTAATACTGGCAGAAATAAGATTGGGTTTATACGTATGGAAACGCACGTCTACTTTTAACTCACAACCATGGTGCCAAATTTGTTCGATACTAATATGATTTAAAGAAAGGTGTGGGATAGGCTGAAAAAAACAAACACCAAAAACTCCAATATCATCTTTTATATCAATACTTTGCACTGCACCAAAACGGCGATAATACGCTTGATTTATTTCGCAAACACCGCTGACTTCATTATCATCTAACAACCAGTCTTCATCGTCTTCTTCTAGAAAAAGAATTTCAAAACGATTGCCTCCTAACTGTAAGTATTCTTTGATGTCCTTACGATAACGCGTCATCAATTCATTACAATCAAATACCGCCACACCGTTAATTCTGACTTCAGCATAACGAGAAACACCACTCATCACTAACTCTATCGCAGGGTAGCTCAGTAAGGTTTCATCCACATCAAAAAAACGCATCAAGTGCCACTCTTGATGATTTGCATCTTCGACAGAAAGCACATCATAAGCGGATGCTACACCTTGTTGGATCGGAATATCTTTAATCGGTAGGCTTGTATCTGTTAATGGTGATAGCTGCCATAAGGCCTTTTCCCCATTAAGTAGAATTCTTGAGTTCATTGCTATATTCATCCCTAAAAAAATGCCCCAGTATCTGTTTATCAACAGGCCTAGGGCATTATCTTTTATTACCGTACTACGGTAATGTTATTCGTCGTCACCATCTTCAATAACGTCATACTCAGCGTCTTCGCCTTCGTAGTATGTACCCCAACCATCATAGATAATGTCGAATTTCTCAGCGATCAGAACTAATTTCTCTACTTGAGAGTCAATCACGTCAGCATCTAATGCACAATCCATCACTGCATCACAGCAAAGAATTTTAGCACCGTTTTCATCTTCAAGTTCTTCTGCTTCTAATACTTCAAAACCCATTTTAAATGCTTCAACAACGGCATTTTCAAGCGCTTTAAAGTCTTCAGCCATCAAGTGGTGCTCGATAGCATACAGTGCTTCAGGCTCACTTCCGTCAGCTTTTAGCGACTCAATAATTTCACGCGTTTCTATTTTTTGAAATTCAAGAAATTGTTCAACTGATAGATATTCGTCTTCTTGAGACATAGTAAGGCTCCACACTGTATAAAATAATAAAAATTAACTTAAGCATTATAGCCTGCCCAATCCAAATTCCCTAGCACTTCAATAATTAAAGAAATAATACTTTCTATACGGTATTATTTCTCTTATAGCAGTAAATATTAGAAAGGAATCTTATGAGTAAGCTATTTGTTGGCTCCGAAATTGGCCAACTTCGTCGTGTCATTCTTCATCGTCCAGAGCGAGCATTAAGCCATTTAACGCCAACCAACTGTCACAACCTTCTTTTTGATGATGTCCTCTCCGTTGAAAAAGCGCTTCATGAACACGATCAATTTGTTGCCACACTTAGACAGCAAGATGTTGAAGTCTTATTACTTCAAGATTTACTCGAAGAGATGCTCGCTCATCCAGAAGCGAAACAATGGTTATTAAGGCATCAAATTTCTCATTATCGTTTTGGTCCAACCTTTGCTAATCAAATTAGGGTTTTTCTACTCGAAAAAAACAACAAAGAGCTCGCCTCAATTTTATTGGGAGGATTAGCATTTATTGAATTACCATTCAAAGCGCCTTCAATGCTTCAACAATTGAGTGACCCGTTTGATTTTGTTATCGACCCGCTTCCTAATCATTTATTTACTCGTGATACTTCATGTTGGATTTATGGTGGCGTTTCAATCAATCCCATGGCAAAAGCCGCTCGTAAAAGAGAATCCAACCATTTACGAGCCATTTATAAATGGCATCCTTTGTTTTCAAATCAATCCTTCCCTCGTTACTTTGGGGATGAAAATCGCCACTACGATAACGCGACGATAGAAGGTGGGGATGTATTGATCATAGGCAAAGGAAATGTACTTGTTGGGATCTCAGAGCGAACAACCCCACAAGGTATTGAAAACCTAGCAAAACAGCTTTTCAGAACAGAACAAGCCAAACAAGTTATCGCGATTAAACTGCCTGAAAACCGATCTTGTATGCATTTAGATACGGTAATGACACACATGGACCATAATGTATTTTCAGTATATCCACGAGTTATCGATAAAAAGATGCCTTGCTGGTCAATCACTCCCTGTGGAGAGCAACAATTAGCCATTCAAGAAAGGCCTAATTTTGAACGCTCACTAATGCAGGCATTAGAACTCGACTCTCTTAATATTATTACCACCGGTGGGGATAGTTACGAAGCGGAACGAGAGCAATGGCATGATGCCAATAATGTGCTCACAATTAAACCTGGCGTTGTCGTCGCGTATGAACGTAATGTCTACACCAATGAAAAATACGATAAAGCGGGTATTACTGTTCTACCAATAATGGGGGATGAATTAGGTCGAGGTAGAGGAGGTGCTCGCTGCATGAGCTGCCCAATAGAAAGAGATGGTATTTAATAAAATCCACAAAACAATAAAAATATATATTCACATTTAATGCATTTATATGTTTAAATGGATTTTCAGATTTGGCACAACACCAAGGAGCATGGTATGGCTTTTAATTTACGTAATAGAAATTTTCTTAAACTGTTGGATTTCACACCTAAAGAAATTCAGCATTTACTCGATTTATCTGCTGATTTAAAAAAAGCAAAATACGCAGGTTATGAACAACCGCGTTTATCGGGTAAAAATATTGCGCTTATTTTTGAAAAGTCATCCACTCGAACTCGATGCGCTTTTGAAGTCGCTGCCTTTGATCAAGGAGCTAACGTCACTTATCTTGGGCCTTCTGGATCTCAAATTGGTCATAAAGAATCAATGAAAGATACAGCTCGTGTATTAGGCCGTATGTATGATGGCATTGAATATCGTGGCTTTGGGCAATCGATTGTTGAAGAGCTTGGTAAATACGCAGGGGTTCCAGTATGGAATGGGCTCACTGATGAATTTCATCCAACTCAAATTCTCGCTGATTTCCTTACTATGCAAGAATACGCAGAAGGTAAGCAATTAAATCAAATCAAATTTGCCTACCTTGGGGATGCCCGCAATAACATGGGTAACTCACTAATGGTAGGGGCAGCGAAAATGGGCATGGAGATCCGTCTCGTTGCACCAAAACAATTTTGGCCAGAAGATACGCTAGTAACACAAAGCCAAGAAATTGCGAGTCAAACAGGCGCTAAAATCATTCTAACCGAAGACGTAACAACGGGTGTTGAAGGGTGTGATTTTTTATATACCGATGTTTGGGTTTCTATGGGTGAAGCCCCTGAAGCTTGGGATGAACGTGTCGCTCTGATGACGCCATATCAAATCAATATGAACGTAATAAAAGCCACTAATAACCCCAATGTTAAATTCATGCATTGTTTACCTGCCTTCCATAATGATGAAACCGCTCTAGGTAAAGAGATAGCAGAAAAATACGGGATGAATGGGTTAGAAGTGACCGATGAAGTTTTTGAATCGGATTACTCCATTGTATTTGATGAAGCCGAAAATCGCATGCACACAATAAAAGCTATAATGGTCGCAACTCTAGGCCAGTAAATCTAAGATACCGAATAAGAACAAGAATAATCAAAAGAAGTTTGATGCAAACGCTTGCTTAGGATTTTGATACGAGTATAATTTCGCGCAATTTACTAGGAAATTATGATGTTATTAACTTATCTTCATACAGCGGTCGACCGAGTATCTGCACTCCCTACGTGCGGTGGTCCCCTATTTTTTGAGTTTCCTAATTACCGATATTTTTAAAGCCTCCTATTTTATAGGGGGCTTTTTTTTGATTTCAATATGATAAATAAAAGGGAAGAGAGACTATGGCTAACTCGCTATATCAAAAACATATCATTTCTATTCCAGAACTATCTCGCGAAGAGTTAGAGCTGATTGTGGAAACGGCAGGTAATATAAAAAAAGAACCTCAACCTGATTTGTTAAAAAACAAAGTGATTGCGAGCTGCTTTTTTGAAGCATCCACGCGAACGCGTCTTTCTTTCGAAACAGCCATTCAACGCTTAGGTGGATCTGTCATTGGTTTTGATAGTGCAGGAAATACTTCCCTTGCTCAAAAAGGTGAGACGCTAGCCGATTCAGTTCAAATCATTGCATCTTATGCTGATGCTTATGTTATGCGTCACCCTAAAGAAGGTGCAGCACGTCTTGCTTCTGAGTTTTCAAACGGCACCCCGGTAATTAATGCAGGAGATGGTGCAAACCAACACCCAACTCAGACCCTCTTGGATCTTTATACTATCTACGAAACTCAAGGACGCTTAGATAATCTAAATATCGCTTTTGTTGGTGATTTAAAATATGGCCGAACGGTTCACTCTTTAACTCAAGCATTGGCTAAGTTTAATGGCGTTAAATTCTTTTTTATCGCTCCTGAAGTATTAGCGATGCCTGATTACATTTGTGAAGAGTTAGATGAACTTGGTATTGAATACCAACTGCTAAATAGCATGGAAGAAGCCATTCCTGAACTCGATATTCTGTACATGACTCGAGTTCAAAAAGAGCGCTTTGATGAATCAGAATACGCACACATTAAGTCTGCATACATCTTATCTGCCGCGGATCTAAAACCTGCACGTGAAAACCTAAAAGTGCTTCACCCTCTTCCTCGTATTGATGAAATTAATATCGACGTCGATAAAACACCACACGCGTATTATTTCCAACAAGCTGAAAATGGGGTTTATGCTCGCCAAGCATTACTTGCTCTTGTTTTGAATGAATCACTATAAGGAAGAAAATCAAATGTCGAATAAAACTGAATTACGTGTTGAAGCAATCAAAAACGGCACCGTTATCGATCACATTCCTGCAAATATTGGTGTAAAAGTTCTTAAATTGTTCCAAATGGACAAAACAGCAGAGCGTGTGACCATTGGCTTAAACTTACCGTCTTCAGCGCTTGGCTCAAAAGATTTACTGAAAATAGAAAATACATTTGTCACACCAGAACAAGCGAGTAAATTGGCGTTGTATGCTCCACACGCAACCGTTAATCAAATTGAGAACTATGAAGTCGTTAAAAAGATACCGCTAATCCTTCCTAAGCAAATCACTGGGGTATTTGAGTGTCCGAACAGCAATTGCATTACTCATGGTGAGCCAGTAGATAGCAGCTTTAAAGTGATAGCTAAAAAAGGAAACATCCATCTGAAGTGCAAATATTGTGAAAAAGTATACTCTCAAGAAGTCGTGACCGATTTACATTAAGCAGACGACAACGAAAGTGAATTAAATTGTCTTCATCTTCTCAGCCTCGATATTCTCGGGGCTGTTTTCTTATCCGCATTTGTTTTATATTGAGTTTATCGGTGAGCTTAAGTTCACTTCATTCAAAAAGGAATAGATCATGACTAAAGTACTTCATACAGATAACGCTCCAGCGGCAATTGGTCCATACATTCAAGGTGTTGATCTTGGTAGTATGGTACTGACTTCTGGCCAAATCCCTGTTAATCCTGCAACAGGTGAAGTATCTGATGATATCGCAGAGCAAGCACGCCAATCTCTTGAGAATGTGAAAGCCGTTATTGAATCTTCAGGCCTAACGGTTTCTGATATCGTTAAAATGACGGTATTTGTGAAAGACTTAAATGACTTTGGTACAGTAAACGAAGTGTACGGCAACTTTTTTGATGAACATAACGTAGCAAATTACCCTGCTCGTTCTTGCGTTGAAGTTGCGCGTCTTCCAAAAGATGTTGGTATCGAAATTGAAGCTATTGCTGTTCGTAAATAACATTAACAAGCAATAAATGAAATCAGATAAGGCAGACTTAATGAAAAGTACCTGCCTTATTTTTTATCCAAAAATTGGATTACTTTCGAATACACCGTTTCAAACCAAACAGAAAATACAGTAGGGCTTACTGCTAACATCTGCTTAATTTTAGTTTCACTCCACCACTGAATGTCACTGACTTCTTCCGGGTTAAGTTCAAACCTAACATCAGGCGTATTCGCTAATAAGATATAATCTTGTTCATGCTCACTCAATCCATTTTCTAATTCGGCTTGATAGATAAACCAACCCAAATTATCAAATTGTTCGGCCTGAATTCCAGTAATACCCATCTCTTCAGCCAAACGACGAACACCTGCAGAGTCAATAGCTTCATTCACTCGGGGGTGAGAGCAGCACGTATTACTCCATTTCCCTTTGCTGTGATATTTACATTCAGCTCGTTTCTGCAAAAGAAACTCTCTACCCTCTTTTGTTTCACGGTAAAGCAAAACCGAAAATGCTAAATGCAGTAATCCTTTTTTATGTGCTTCTAATTTTTCCATGGTGCCAATGGCATCACCTTGCTCATTAACAAGGACAACTTCTTCTTTCATTATTTCTTCTACACATCAAAATAAAAAGGGTACACGGAGATCCGTATACCCTTAAAAATAATTATAAAATTTAAGCTTGGTTGCGTTCTGCAACTTCTTTGTTTAATTCTTCTAGCTTAACTTTCATTTGTTCACGACATTCATTCGCTAATTCACGAACGTTCGCTTTCGTGTAACCATCAAGGCTTACTGGCGGTAAAATTTCGACAATAACCACACCGTTATCCCAACGATTTAGTTTTACGCCTTCCGTATTACTACACACAATCGGAGTCACTGGAACATCAGCAGCGATAGCCGCATGAAATGCACCCGTTTTAAATGGCAATAAACCACGACCACGAGAACGCGTTCCTTCCGGGAACATCCATACAGAGACATTACGTTTCTTAATATTGTCCGCAACTTGTGAAATCGTACCTACCGCTTTACTGCGATTATTACGGTCAATAAGAATATTACCGGTGATCCAATACAGTTGACCAAACAACGGCATCCACGCGATGCTTTTTTTACCTACCGTCACTGTTCTTGGTTGAATTGCCCCAGAGACAGTAAACAAATCCCAGCTATTTTGATGGTTTGCGATGTATAAACTTGGTCCTGAATTTTTAACACTTTCAGGAACTCGCACTTCAAGTTTAATACCAAATACTCGCGACATACGAGCAAACCAAAGACCAAAAGTATAAACGTGTTTTGGGTTACGTGGGCTTAATAAGCAATAACCACAGCCAAATACAAACGTAAAGACAGCAAAGATAGCCAAAGCAATCAGGCGTAACAATGCAATCATAAGTGTTTCTCCTAAAATATATACATTCCACTCAATATCTAATTCAGTGTACTTATATTACAAACAATAAAAAACCGGGTCATATATACCCGGTTTCCACTTTAGTACTGATGTAGCCTAAATAATCGTGAAGATTATAATTCGCTACTGCGAACTCTTTCGATATTCGCGCCTAATGCGGTTAACTTGTCTTCGATCTTATCATAACCACGGTCGATATGATAAATACGATCAACAATTGTTTCACCTTTTGCTATACAACCTGCGATAACAAGGCTTGCAGAGGCTCTTAAATCTGTTGCCATTACTTGAGCACCACTTAAACCATCAGTATCACCACAAATAGCAGTATTACCTTCAATCTCAGCGTGAGCACCCATGCGTTGCAATTCAGGAATGTGCATGAAACGGTTTTCAAAAATCGTTTCCGTAATAATACCTGGACCTTTCGCCATCATATTTAACAATGTGAATTGCGCTTGCATGTCTGTTGGAAATGCAGGATGTGGAGCCGTACGGATATTTACCGCTTTTAGCTCTCGGCCTGTCATGTCTAAACTGATCCAGTCTTCACCAGATTCAACTTTAGCGCCCGCTTCTTCAAGCTTAGCCAAAACAGATTCAAGTAGGCTCGCTTTCGTATTTTTACATACAACTTTACCGCCAGATACAGCAGCTGCGACAAGGAACGTCCCCGTTTCTATACGGTCAGCAACCACTTCATGATATCCACCACCAAGACGTTCAACGCCTTCAATAGTAATCGTATCGGTTCCCATACCTGATACTTTCGCACCAATAGCATTAAGGAAATGAGCAGTATCTACAATCTCAGGTTCACGCGCTGCGTTTTCTAAAATAGTCGTGCCTTCAGCCAAAGTCGCTGCACACATAACCGTGATGGTTGCGCCAACACTGACTTTATCCATAACGATGTGCGCGCCTTTTAAGCGGCCATCAACTTCAGCTTTAACGTAACCGTCTTCAAGCTTAATAGTTGCACCCAGTTGCTCAAGACCGTGAATATGAAGGTCAACAGGACGAGCCCCAATAGCACAACCACCAGGTAAAGATACTTGGCCTTTACCAAAACGTGCAACCAATGGACCGAGTGCCCAAATTGATGCACGCATCGTTTTAACTAAATCATACGGTGCACAAAAGTTATTAACTTCGCTTGCATCAATATGAACTGAACCATTACGAGAAACCTTAGCGCCTAAGCGTTGCAGTAACTCTATCGTTGTATCAACATCACGAAGTTTAGGAACATTGGCAACTTCTACTGGCTCTTCAGCAAGTAATGCAGCGAATAAAATTGGTAGTGCAGCATTTTTTGCACCAGAAATCGTAACCTCTCCTGAAAGTGGTTTATCGCTTCCTTGAATTCGGAACTTATACATTCAAAAGGCCTCTTAGAATAAGCTATTTAATTTTTTATCACGTGCCCACTCTTCCGGAGTAAACGCTTTGATTGATAGAGCGTGAATAGTATTTGTTGAGATGTGTTCCATCAAAGGTCCATAGATGGTTTGTTGCTTTTTAACTCTGTTCATTCCATTGAACGATTCATCCACAGCAATAACTTCAAAATGGCTTCCTTCACCTTTAACGTGAATCTCTTGAAGTTGAAGTGCTGCGTCTAATAATTCTTTAATCTCGGCGCTATCCATTACTCTACCTTTTGCGTTATTAAGTGATCAGCAAACAATGATTCCACATTACTTAATTGAATTAAAGTAATGAGCTGATCAGGGACGAAAGCAAGCATTATATGACAGTTTTGTTTTTTTGCATGCTCTATTAGGTGTAAAAGTAACACAACACCTGCTGAGTCAATACGATTAACGTGAGTTAAGTCTACCTTTACTTGCTCAAGTTTAGGTTTCCATTCTGTCAATTTATTCCAAAGATTAGGCACAGTCTCACGATCAAGCGCCCCTTTGAAGCTAATTTCATCAGATTTGGCCTCACATAAATCCATTTCGCTCATTACTTACTTCCTTCTAAGCGAATAGGTTGAGCGGCTAATGAGGTTAATTCTTTACTGACTGACTCAATGCCTTCTTTACGAATCTTAGCACTCCATTCAGATTGCTTTGTCGATAATAAGCTCACGCCTTCCGCTACCATATCAAATGCTTGCCACTCTGATGTTTTCTTATTCTTACGTAATTTAAAATCTACTTTTACCGTTGGACGAGCTGAATCAAGAATATCAACACGAACACTAATGATAGATTTTTTTTCTGAAATCGCTTTTGGCTTCTCTAATACGATTTTTTGATCAGTATATAACGTTAATACTTGTGCGTATGACGACACGAGGTAACCACGAAAAGCCGTTACAAATTGTTCTCTTTCTTCTGCCGTGGTTTTCTTTAGATGAGGCCCAAGTAATTTATACGCGGCATATTTTACATTAACGTACGGCATCAATTCTTCTTCAACGACCGTTTTTAATATATTGGGATCTTTTTGAATAGCGACTTGCTCTGCTTTTAATCGAGCAAAAGTGTCTTCAGAGACTTTTGTCATCATTTCATAAGGTTTAGTTTTATCAATCGGTTCAGCTTGAGCGACACCAATAAAAAGGGAAAGTATGATCCCTACGATTTTCATCCCTAACTTCATTACTTATCCTCACTTTTCTCTGATGAATCATCACCAATGCTATACAGCACTTGCCCTATCATATCTTCTAATACTAATGCTGATTTGGTGTCTTCAATGTAGTCACCCTCACCAAGCATATCAATGTCTTCATCAATAAAACCAGGAACGATACCTACATATTGTTCACCAATTAATCCTGCTGTTAAAATTTGTGCCGCAGAAGTTTCAGGAAATTGGCCAAATTGTTTATCAATTTGCATACTGACAACCGGTAAGTAGCTTTCGATATCTAATGTAATACCGGAAACGCGGCCGACAACAACGCCCCCGATTTTAACCGGTGAGCGAGACTTTAAGCTGCCAATATTATCGAACTGTGCATTAATAGTGTAGTACTCACCACTGCCACCACTACGAACATCGGCCACTTTTAGTAGCAACATTAATAACGCTGCCGCGCCAGCCAAAACAAAAAATCCAACTAATAATTCTATTTTACGTGTTTGCTGCATGATTAATTCCCAAACATCAGTGCTGTAAGCACAAAATCAATACCTAATACCGCCAGTGACGAATGCACTACCGTTCGTGTTGTTGCTAATGAGATCCCTTCTGACGTTGGGGTCGCATCATAGCCATTAAATAAAGCAATCCATGTCACGACAAACGCAAACACAACACACTTAATTAAACTGTTAACAATGTCGTGGCGTACATCGACCGATGCTTGCATTACTGACCAAAAGCTTCCGTGATCAATACCTTTCCATTCAACACCAACAATTTGCCCACCCCATATACCTACAGCCATAAAAATCATCGCCAGTAATGGCATTGAAATAACACCCGCCCATAAGCGTGGGGCAATAATACGACGCAAAGGATCTATCGCCATCATTTCCATACTAGACAACTGCTCAGTCGTTTTCATTAACCCTATTTCTGCCGTTAATGCGGAGCCGGCACGCCCAGCAAATAAGAGTGCGGTAACCACAGGGCCTAATTCACGTAATAACGAAAGTGACACCAATTGGCCGAGACTGGTTTCTGCACCGTAATCGACTAAAATCACATAACCTTGAAGGCTTATCACCATGCCGATAAACAGCCCAGAGACCACGATAATAACAAGCGATAACACACCGACTGAATACAGCTGTTGCAATAATAATGGAAACATTCTTACGGGTTGAGGCTTTGCAATGATCGCTCCAAAAAGCATAAAAGTCGCTCGACCAATAGCTTCGCACGTTGAAAGCGCTCGCTTACCAATATTTTCAACAAATAAGATTAAAGAGAAATTACTCACTAGGAAATAACTCCTCAGCTAATGGTTTCGACGGAAAGCGAAAAGGAACCGGTCCGTCAGAGCGGCCATCTAAAAATTGTCGTACTTGAGGGTCTGGATTGTTTTCTAGCTCGAAAGGAGAACCTTGAGCAATAATTTTACCGTTAGCCAATAAATAGACATGATCAGCAATACTCATGACTTCAGGAACATCATGAGAAACAACAACCGAAGTTAACCCTAATGCGTCATTCAAATTACGAATTAGCTCAACCAAAACACCCATAGTGATGGGATCTTGCCCAACAAAGGGTTCATCGTACATGATCAAATCAGGATCTAACGCGATGGCTCGCGCCAATGCAGCACGACGCGCCATACCACCAGACAATTCGCTTGGCATTAATTCTGAAGCACCACGTAAACCCACGGCTTCTAACTTTAATAACACCAATGTTCGAATAAATTCTTCTGATAATTGAGTATGCTCACGCAATGGAAAAGCCACATTATCAAACACATTCATGTCGGTAAATAGGGCCCCAGATTGAAACAGCATCCCCATTTTTTTTCGGGCTAAATACAGGGCTTTTCGTCCCAATTTAGGAATATTCCACCCTTCAAAATGTATATCGCCTGATTCGGGTAAAATCTGTCCGCCAATCAAGCGCAACAACGTTGTTTTACCTATTCCAGAAGGCCCCATAATTGCGGTTATTTTGCCTTTTGGAACAAACAAACTAATATCATCAAAAATAACTCGATTTCCTCGTCTAAAGGTTAAGTTATCTACTTTTACTAAAATGGGCTGTGTATCCATATCACCACTTATTCATTTAAAACCATTCACCCTACGTATTAATGAAGTATACGTGAACTGGTTATAGTCTCTATGATTTTTTCCTTTAACTTAGAAACCACCATTTAAAGACAACCTTTTTCCTTTCTTTTTTGTCATATAAACGTCAAAATTAGGGGTTAACTATAATAATCATCATTACAAAAGGAAATTAATACAATGACAGAGCTGCTTATGCCATCTCTACTTCTTGTCGTAGGACTCTCTTTACTTGTTTGGGGCGCCGATAAATTGGTATTTGGTTCTGCCGCATTAGCGAAGAACTATGGTATCTCTCCCCTTGTCATTGGTATGACTATATTAGCGATGGGTTCATCTGCCCCAGAAATGATGGTTTCTGCTGCTGCCGCCTTAGATGGAAAAACAGACACAGCTGTTGGTAATGTCATTGGCTCTAACATCGCTAACATTGCATTAATTTTAGGTATTACTGCCTTAATTAAACCATTAGCCATTAGCTCTGGCATCATTCGCCGTGAATTACCTCTGATGTTGATCGTAACATTATTGGCTGGTGGCATCATGTATGATAACTACCTAGGATTTAATGAAGGTATTTTACTTGTTGCCCTTTTCATCGCTTTTATTCTTGCGATGTTATATATCAGCCGTAAAGAACAACCTAATGGTGACACGCTACTTAATGAACAAGAATCAGAGATCCCTGATGGTGTTCCTAACGGAAAAGCGATTTTCTGGGTGGTTGTTGGCCTTGCACTGTTACCATTAGGTGCAAATATGCTGATTGATAACGCGGTTATTATTGCAAAACATTTTGGTATGAGTGATTTAGTTATTGGTTTAACAATTATTGCTATCGGAACAAGCCTTCCTGAACTTGCCGCATCTGTTGCGGGTGTATTGAAAGGCGAAGATGACATGGCTGTTGGTAACATTATTGGTTCTAACGTATTCAATATTCTTGCCGTTATGGGGATCCCTGCACTTCTACACCCATCAAGTATCAGTGAATATATTATGAGCCGTGACTTCTACGTAATGTTAGGCGTTTCTGTTTTACTTCTTATTATGGCGTTGGGTAAAAGTCGCAGTATTAACCGTATTGAAGGTGGTATTTTAGTGACGTGTTTCCTTATATATCAAGGATTCCTTTTCTACACGATGTAATCATCTACCCCGTTTAATAGAAAAATAGGTAGGTTAGTTAATAAAAAACACTTTATTAATTAGCTACCTATCTATTTTTTACCTCCCCCTCCTTATAACTACCTCCGCAGCCTTGAACTACCTCTGGTATATGGCATAATAATTGTATACGCTATTCATCTAAACCATACATCTGCTATAACCAAAATAAAGGTGGTAACCCGATGGCAACTCAGTTTGATTTCTGCAAAGCAGGAAAGAATGTTCTTCAAATTGAAATTGATGCACTTACCCAACTGAACAATTACATCAATGATGATTTTACTAAAGCATGTCAATTAATGCTGGAATGCAAACGTAAAGTCGTTGTAATGGGAATGGGGAAATCGGGACACATAGGCAAAAAGATAGCAGCGACATTGGCAAGTACAGGTACTCCCTCTTTCTTTGTGCATCCAGGCGAAGCAAGTCATGGCGATTTAGGCATGATAGAAAAAGGGGATGTCATTTTGGCTATATCAAACTCAGGAGAAGCGGCCGAAATATTAGCGCTTCTGCCTGTCATTAAACGCCAAGGTATTACGTTAATCACCATGACAAGTAAATCAAGCTCAAGCATGGCAAACGTGGCAGATGTAAATCTACTCATCACCGTTCCACAAGAAGCATGCCCGCTTGCTTTGGCTCCAACATCTAGCACAACAGCAACGCTAGTCATGGGGGATGCATTAGCAATGGCTCTTTTAGAAGCTCGTGGATTCACCTCTGATGACTTTGCACTATCTCACCCGGGTGGTGCTCTTGGTCGTAAGTTATTACTTCATCTTGCAGATATCATGCACACAGACGATGAATTACCAATGGTAACGTCAGACGCATTAATTAAAACGGCCTTATTAGAAGTCTCAGAAAAAGGCCTCGGTATGACCGCTATCGTTGATGAAAACCAAAAAGTGATTGGCATCTTTACCGATGGTGATTTACGTCGCCTTCTGGATAATCGCATTGACATTCACACACAAACCATTGGTGAAGTTATGGCTCATACTCCTTCAGTTGCAAGCCCTAATTTATTGGCTGTTGAAGGGCTAAACCTAATGCAAGATAAAAAAATTAATGGCTTATTGCTATGCGATGAAAACAATCGCTTAGTCGGCGCATTGAATATGCATGACCTTCTAAAAGCAGGAGTAATGTAATGCCAACCATGATCGAAACCCTTTATGGTGAAGTGGAAGAATCAATCTTCTCTATCGCTAAAACAATAAAACTGCTCATTTGTGATGTTGATGGTGTCTTTTCTGACGGCCTTGTTTATATGGGCAATGACGGTGAAGAATTAAAAACCTTTCATACTCGCGATGGATATGGTGTTAAATCATTAATGTCCGCGGGTGTTGAAGTTGCAATTATTACAGGACGCAACTCTCAAATTGTAGAAAATAGAATGAGAGCACTTGGTATTTCACTTATCTACCAAGGCCAAGACAATAAATTACAAGCATATGAAGATATTTTAACTAAACTCAACATAGCACCTGAACATACGGGTTACATCGGTGATGATCTGATCGATTGGCCCGTAATGGAAAAGGTGGCACTTAAAGTCTCCGTTGCCGATGGTCATCCCCTACTGGTTAAACGTGCAAACTATGTGACAACAATTAAAGGCGGTCACGGTGCGGTTCGTGAAGTAAGCGACCTTATCTTGGAAGCAAAAGGGGAATTAGAGCAACATAAAGGCTTAAGTATATGACCCTAAGACACCTTTTTATGACCTTATTGTTATTGATCGCAAGTTGGTCAGGCTATTACTTGTATTATGAATACGCAAAAAGCGAACAACAAGTAATTCCTGACCTACAAACGCCTGTTTTTACAGGTAAAAATGTCAGTAATAATAACTATGATGAAAATGGCGTTCGCAATTACCAAATAAATGCAAAAGCACTTGCTCGCTTTGCTCAAACAGGTAACACCGATTTTACCGTACCTCATTTGTTCGTATTTAAAGAAGGCAAAGTAAAAGAATGGGAAATAATTTCAGATGTTGGTGTCCTAAATGAAGATCATACCCTCTATTTAACAGGAAACGTCATTATCAAAAACCTGTTACCTGAAGCTGCCTTTGACACCATGACAACTGACAGCATGACGATCGAACTTACCACAAAAGATTTTATGACAGATGATGTCGTCAATCTGGTTGGCCCAACTTTCGAAACTACTGGTGTAGGAATGAAAGGTAATTTCACTAGCCAACAAACGACCCTATTAGAGAATGTACAAGGTATCTATGAAGCTTTCACACGTTAGTCTACTTGCCGGTTTATTATTCAGTTCTTCAAGTTGGGCATTGAGCACCGATACAGAACAACCGATCCATATTAATTCAGACACTCAAAACTTTGATATGCAAAGTAACAGAGTGACCTTCAACGGTGATGTTACTTTAAAGCAAGGCAGCATTAAGATATTTGCAGATAAACTCATTGTTATACGTCCTCAAGGCCAAGAAGGCAGAGAAATTCTTGAAGCGTATGGAAAACCCGCTCGTTTTAGTCAATTAACCGATGACGGTAAAACACTGAAAGGGAAAGCAAATAAATTACGTTATGAGTTAGAAAATGAATTTCTAACAATGACGGATAATGCAGAACTAACCCAAGACGACAGTGTTATTCAGGGTAAAGTGATTACCTATAATATGAAGACACAAAAGTTAATTGCGGATGGTGGTAAAGACGAACGAGTCACTACTATTCTCCAACCTAGTCAATTAAATAAAAAACAATAATTATGGCCATATTAGAAGCAAAAAACCTCGCAAAAACATACGGCAGCCGTAAAGTCGTTTCTGATGTAAGCCTAACGGTTGAATCAGGGAAAATTGTTGGCCTTCTTGGCCCTAACGGCGCGGGTAAAACAACGTCTTTCTATATGATTGTTGGTCTAGTGTCTCGCGATGAAGGCTCTATCACTATTGATGGTGTCGATATTTCACTTCAACCGATGCATAACCGTTCAAAAATGGGCATTGGCTATTTACCTCAAGAAGCGTCTATTTTTAGAAAACTGTCCGTATTCGATAACATCATGGCAGTGCTTCAAACTCGCAAGGATTTATCTAAAGCAGAACGCTTGGATAAACTTGAGGAGTTATTGGATGAATTTAATATTCAGCACATTCGCAACAGCAACGGTATGGCTCTTTCTGGTGGCGAACGTCGTCGAGTTGAAATCGCTCGTGCATTAGCAGCAAATCCAAAGTTCATTTTACTTGATGAACCTTTTGCCGGTGTTGATCCTATTTCTGTAATCGACATCAAAAAAATCATTCAACATTTAAGAGATCGAGGGTTAGGTGTGTTAATTACAGACCACAACGTTCGTGAAACTCTCGATGTGTGTGAACACGCTTATATCGTAAGCCAAGGTCATATGATTGCAAACGGTACCCCCGAACACGTATTAAATGATGAACATGTAAAACGCGTTTATCTTGGTGATCAATTTAAGTTGTAATGGATTAATAAAGGTATCGCTAAATAATGAAAGCATCTCTTCAGCTAAAAATGGGCCAACAGCTTGCAATGACTCCTCAGTTGCAGCAAGCCATTCGATTATTGCAATTATCGACACTTGACCTGCAGCAAGAGATTCAAGAAGCTCTCGACTCTAACCCTCTTCTTGATGTCGAAGAAGAGCAATTAAGCACGCCTGAAAGTTTACTGTCTCCTGAACCAACACCAGAAAAAGAAACCGCCACAGCAGAACAAGAACCTTCTGTCACTGACAGCAGTGATGTCATTGATAGCAATAATATTTCTGAAGAATTAGAGATGGATGCTAGTTGGGATGATGTTTACAGTGCAAACAGCGGCAGTACTGGATTAGCGATTGATGATGACACCCCATTATACCAAGGTGAAACCACCGAAAGTTTGCAAGATTATTTAATGTGGCAAGCAGAACTAACTCCATTTACGGAAGTCGATCGCGCTATCGCAACCACCATTATTGAGTCATTAGATGAATATGGTTATCTAACCATTAGTTTAGATGACGTACTCGAAAGCATTGGAAATGAAGAAGTCGAGCTCGATGAAGTTGAAGCCGTTCTCAAACGCATTCAACATTTTGACCCTCTCGGCGTCGCTTCTCGAGATCTCGCTGAATGTTTAATGATCCAATTAGCGACCTATCCAGTAGATACTCCTTGGCTACCAGAAACTCAATTAATCTTAACAAAGCATATTAATTTATTAGGTAATCGTGACTACCGACAGTTAGCAAAAGAGACTAAGCTAAAAGAGTGCGATTTAAAACAAGTGATGATGCTTATCCATCAATTGGACCCTCGCCCAGGCAACCGAGTCATCGACACTGATACTGAGTATGTTATTCCTGATGTTTCTGTCTTTAAGCATAATGGAAAATGGGTCGTCACTATAAATCCAGACAGTGTCCCTCGCTTAAAAGTAAATGCTGAATATGCGGCATTAGGAAAAGGCTTAGGCAACAGTCCTGATGGACAATTTATTCGTACGAATTTACAAGAAGCAAAATGGTTAATTAAAAGCTTAGAGAGCAGAAACGAGACTCTGCTCAAAGTTGCACGCTGTATAGTTGAACATCAACAAGATTTCTTCGAGTATGGTGAAGAAGCGATGAAACCAATGGTATTGAATGACATCGCTTTAGACGTTGAAATGCACGAATCCACCATATCGCGCGTAACAACACAAAAATTCATGCATACCCCTCGTGGTATTTTTGAATTGAAATATTTCTTCTCTAGTCATGTTAGTACGGACAGCGGCGGTGAATGCTCATCGACGGCAATCCGGGCACTAGTGAAAAAATTAGTGGCAGCAGAGAATCAAGCCAAGCCACTAAGTGACAGTAAAATTGCGACCTTACTGGCTGAACAAGGCATACAAGTGGCACGACGAACCATTGCTAAATATCGTGAATCACTGGGTATTGCCCCATCAAATCAGCGTAAGCGTTTACTTTAATTAACAGAAAGGAAGTGTTATGCAAATAAACATCACAGGTCAAAACGTCGAACTAACCGATAGCCTTCGTGAGTACGTAGATACTAAATTCCAAAAATTAGAACGTTTTTTTGAACATATTCATAATGTACACGTTGTATTAAAGCTAGAAAAAGTTCACCATGTCGCTGAAGCAACACTTCATGTAAACCAAGGGGACATACACGCTCATTCTGATTCAGAAGATATGTATGCCGCGATTGATGGCTTGGTGGATAAACTTATTCGCCAACTCAATAAACATAAAGAAAAATTAAGTAGTCATTAACATGCAGCTAAGCACCATTCTTTCATTGGATTGTACCAAAAGTGCAGTCCAGTGTACTAGCAAGAAACGCGCACTAGAATTGATCAGTGAAATTGCAGCACCTCAACTGGGTCAAAATCCACAAGCGCTTTTTGAAAGCTTATTAAATCGTGAAAAAATGGGAAGTACAGGCATCGGCAATGGCATTGCTATCCCCCACGGTCGACTTCATAATTGTGATACTGCGGTAGCGGTATTAATCCAATGCCAAGAACCTATAGAGTTCGATTCTATTGATAATCGCCCTGTTGATGTTCTTTTTGCTTTACTTGTTCCTGATGAGCAATGCAAATTACACCTCAAAACACTGTCTAGTGTGGCTGAAAAACTCAATGACAAACAGATCTTACGTCAGCTTCGTCATGCTGAAAGCGATCAAGAGTTGTATCAAATTTTCACATCTGAATAGATTAAAAAGTTAAGGTTATAAACATGAAGCTAATGGTCGTTAGTGGTAATTCAGGCGCCGGTAAATCGGTTGCCCTGCGAGTGTTAGAAGATTTAGGTTATTATTGCGTTGATAATCTACCCGTTGATCTTCTTGCTCAATTTGTTGAATCTATCCAGCACAGTAGTCAGAATGTTGCAGTAAGTGTGGATATCAGAAACTTACCTAAAGACCCTTCATTATTAAAAAACACCTTAACTGAACTCAAAAAATCCCATGATGTCACCGTTATTTTCTTAGATGCTGAAGATAAAGAGCTAATTAAACGTTACAGTGAAACTCGCCGTTTGCACCCCCTCTCTCTCATTGGTGAGCAATGTTCATTAGAACAAGCGGTTGAACTAGAAAAGAGTATTCTTTGCCATTTTAAAGAAGACGCTGATCTCGTATTAGATACGACAAGTAAATCCATTCATGATTTAAGTGAAACACTCCGTTCTCGTATTCTTGGTCGAGAATCAAAAGAATTGGTGATGGTCTTTGAATCATTTGGTTTTAAACACGGCTTACCTACCGATGCAGACTATGTATTTGACGTCCGCTTCTTACCGAACCCACATTGGGAACCGACGTTACGACCAATGACAGGGTTAGATAAGCCCGTTGCAGATTACTTAGAAAAGCACGCTGAAGTCATTCAATTAAAAGAGCAAATACAGCACTTTTTAATGACTTGGTTACCCGCTTTGGAAAAGAATAATCGCAGCTATTTAACCGTCGCAATTGGTTGTACTGGTGGACAACATCGCTCCGTTTACATTACTCAACAACTTGGTGAGTATTTCAAACAGCAAGGCCAGCAAGTTCAAATACGACATAAAACCTTAGAGAGACATTAAGCATGCCTATCTCATCACGTCACCTCCTCATTAAAAACCGCCTCGGATTGCATGCGCGTGCAGCCATTAAATTAGTGGAAATGGCACAAAGTTTTAAGGCAACCATTACGATCACAAATGATGAGAATTTACAGGCAACAGCAGATGGCGTAATGGGACTTCTAATGCTAGATTCAGCTCAAGGTCAATATGTTGATGTCTCAGCGGATGGACCCGATGCAGTACAAGCGCTTAACGCTATTTGCGAACTAATTGAAGCCGGCTTTGATGAAGATGAGTAGATAATACCAATACCATCAACAGTTTGACCTAATCCTCACATAATTCACTTATCGTCCCCTCTAAATTGCGTTACTATTCAGCCCATTATCTAATCTAGATTGTCTATACTCATAATTCGAGTTAACAATCGGTCTTATCCAATAGCCTTAATTCAATGATCTATTTATTACGCAGGGAAACCACCTAAAAGCAAGACAGTGTTGTTTGGTAACTATTTATCCTAGTTACACTATGTCTACGTTGTTATTACGTGATTTAACCAGCAAGAATGTGCAAGTAATTAATATTATTGGAATCCATGGGGGAGAGTATGCAAGAGCTACAAGATTTCGATCAAACCCATCAAACTCTTCAAGAAGTATCTAATGCACTTGATAGTGGGATGTTTGTCCATGTTCGTCGTTTATTACAAGACATGGAACCCGAGGATATTGCCCATTTATTAGAAGCTTCACCGAGGAAGAGCCGTAACGTATTATGGCAACTGACCGATCCTGAAGATTATGGCGAGATCCTCGATGAGCTGTCTGAAGATGTAAAAGACGGCATCGTCTCTAGAATGAATCCTGAGAGCATTGCAGAAGCAACCGAAGGCATGGAGACAGATGATGTCGCTTATGTCCTTCGTAGCTTACCCAACGACCTCTCACGAGAAATATTAAGCCAAATGGACACGGTAGATCGCTTCCGTGTTGAAACTGCCCTATCTTATCCAGAAGATACCGCTGGCGGTATGATGAACACCGATTTCATCACCATTAGAGCGGATGTAGAGATCGACGTAGTTTTACGTTATCTGCGCATGAAAGGCGACCTTCCTGAATCAACCGATGCTTTGTATGTACTTGACGAAGAAAGCCGATTAATTGGCCACCTTTCGTTGACGACATTATTAACCACTCAACAAGACACTTTAGTTAGTGATGTCATGAGTGATGCTGATGAAGCCATTCCTGTAAATACGGATGACGGTGAGGTAGCAAATCTCTTTGAACGTCGTAACTGGGTTTCTGCTCCTGTCGTGGATGAAAATCACTTACTTCTTGGTCGAATCACCATTGATGATGTGGTTGATGTTATTCGTGAAGATGCTGAACACTCAATGATGAGTATGGCGGGTATGGATGATGAAGAAGATACCTTTGCACCCGTTGTAAAATCGGCCCGCCGTCGTAGTGTTTGGTTAGGCATGAACGTACTCGCCGCTTTAGCCGCCGCGTCAGTGTCTAATATGTTTGAAGCCACATTAGCGCAAATGGCCTCCATTGCGGTGTTAATGACCATCGTTCCTTCAATGGGGGGAGTTGCAGGAAATCAAACCGTTGCATTGGTGATCCGTGGTTTAGCCGTTGGTCATATCGGTGACAGTAACCAGAAAGAACTATTAATGAAAGAAGCAGGGATTGGTCTTCTTAATGGTATTTTATGGGCCTCTATCATTGGCGGTATCGTCATGGTTTGGAAAGGTGACATGATGCTTGGCGCGATTATCTCTGCTGCAATGCTCGTTAACCTAACTGTTGCCGGAATTGCAGGCGTAAGTATTCCATTGATCCTAAAGAAAATGAATATCGACCCGGCATTGGCAGGAGGAATGGCACTAACAACCATCACCGATATTATCGGCCTATTTGCTTTTTTAGGCCTCGCCACTATTTTGATGTAATACATAAAAATAACGTATTAAAAAGCGCGCTCTCATAATATGACAGCGCGCTTTTTTTATTCTTTTTATAAAACGATTAAAGTATTACTGACCGGCTATTTTCATCGATTCAATTAGGATTGAACCCGTTTGAATTTGTGAACGTGTTTCTACATCACTACCGACTGCAATAATGTTTTGGTACATTTCTGCTAAGTTGCCCGCAATGGTAATCTCTGACACAGGATATTGGATCTCACCATTCTCAACCCAAAAACCAGCGGCACCACGAGAGTAATCCCCCGTCACCGTATTTACGCCTTGGCCCATAAGCTCAGTAACAAGAAGACCCGTTCCCATTGTTTTGAGCATTTGATCAAAACTTTGGCCTGTTGATTTAACAAACCAGTTATGAATACCACCAGCGTGACCCGTTGGTGTCATATTCAATTTTCGTGCAGCGTAGCTCGTTAGTAAATACGTCGCTAATACGCCATCAGTGATTATTTCACGATCTTGTGTATACAGCCCTTCGCTATCAAATGGACTGCTTGCTAGACCTTTCAATATATGTGGGCGTTCACTCACGTTAAACCAATCTGGTAAGATTTTTTCATTTAACTTATCAAGCATAAACGTTGATTTACGATAAAGGTTTGCTCCGCTAATCGCCATCACAAGATGCCCAATTAAGCCTGTTGCAACATCAGCCGAAAACATGACCGGTACTTTCATCGTATTCAATTTTTGAGCATCTAAACGGCTGACAGTTCGTTCAGCAGCGTCTAAGCCTACTTTTTTCGCATCCCATAAATCATCACGATGACGAGCAACGGTGTAGCTGTAATCTCGCTCCATGTTGCCATTTTTATCAACACCAATGACACTGCAGCTAATACTGTGGCGACTTGATGGATAGCTCGCTAACATGCCATGACTATTACCATAAACCTTAATACCATAATGGCTATCGTAGCTCGCTCCATCACTTTGCTTAATGGATGAATGATAAGCTAAAGCGGCTTCTTCAGCTTCAATTGCCTTTTGTGCGGCATAGTCTGGCTCTGGATCATCAGGATGAAACAAATCTAAATCAGGAATATTTTGCGCCATTAATTCTTTTGGTGCCGGACCTGAAAATGGGTCTTCTGACGTATAATTTGCGATATCAAGCGCAGCTGCTACCGTCTCTTGAATGGCTTTGTCACTTAAATCAGATGTCGATGCGCTGCCTTTTCTATGGCCACGGTAAACCGTAATACCTAATGCGCCATCACGATTAAACTCAACGTTTTCAACCTCTCCCATCAAAGTTGACACACTGATTCCTGTCGTTTTTGTAATCGCAACTTCTGCAGCACTTGCATGCTTAGTTGCCATTTCTAAAGCCTTCGCTACTGCTGCTTCAAGTTCTATTTTTTGATTCATCATTTGGGCTTTTGCATCCATAACATCTGACTGAACATATACATTTTTACTAGAATAACACTCTATGTGATAAATTTGCGCCCAATTATCTATTTATCTTGCTAAAATAGAGAGAATCACCCATTAAAGAATGAAGATCATGGCACGTAAAAATCAAAAAGCTCCTTGGGAAGAAGAAGAAGAGATCATCTGGGTAAGTAGAACCGAGATGAAAAATGACATGGAAGCCATACAAAAATTAGGCGAAGAGCTTGTTGGTTTAAAACCTGCGGTTCTTGCTAAATTTCCATTATCAGAGCTCCTACAAATAGCGATCTTTGATGCACAACGTTTTAGAAACGAAGCAAAACGTCGCCAATTACAATACATTGGCAAACTAATGCGATTAGAAGATCCTGAAGCAATTCAAGCGGCTTTAGATAAAGTGCGTAACAAGCACTCGCAAACAACTATCGCTCTTCAGAAGTTAGAAATCCTACGTGATCGTATGATTGAAACGCCTGATGCAGTGATTGAAGATCTCATGGTGAAATACCCAGAAGCTGATCGCCAACGCTTCCGTCAACTTGCTCGCCAAGCAAAAAAAGAAAAAGAATCGAATAAGCCACCAAAAGCATACCGTGAAATTTTCCAAGTATTAAAAGATTTATATTTAGCAAAAGATCTATAATTCTTCTGATATAAAGAGACAAATAAAAAAGAGCCAAGCATTATTAATGCTTGGCTCTTTTTATATATTTGGATAAACGTAAATTAGCGCACAGAGATTACTCTGTACCACCTACCGTTAATGCATCTAATTTTAGGGTTGGCTGACCAACACCAACGGGAACACTTTGCCCTGCTTTACCACAAACACCAACACCACGATCTAATGATAAATCATTACCGACCATTGATATTTGTTGCATTGCTTCAATACCAGAACCGATTAAAGTTGCCCCTTTCACTGGACGTGTAATCTTACCATCTTCAATTAAGTACGCCTCTGATGCTGAGAATACAAACTTACCAGAGGTAATATCAACCTGACCACCACCGAAATTTGGTGCATAAATGCCTTTTTTAACCGTAGAGATGATCTCTTCTGGTGTATGTTCACCAGACAGCATATACGTGTTTGTCATACGTGGCATCGGCAGATGAGCATATGACTCACGACGGCCATTCCCTGTAGGTGCTACGCCCATTAAACGAGCATTTAACTTATCTTGCATGTAGCCTTTCAATACGCCATTTTCAATCAATGTATTATATTGACCTGGAACCCCTTCATCATCGACATTCAATGAACCTCGGCGATCAAGCATTGTGCCATCATCAACAATCGTACATACCGAAGACGTCACTTTATCACCCAACTTACCAGAAAAGACAGATGAGCCTTTACGGTTAAAATCACCTTCTAAGCCATGGCCAACCGCTTCATGCAATAAAACACCAGGCCAACCTGAACCTAAAACGACAGGCATCATACCAGCAGGAGCCGCTTCTGCATCAAGATTAACAAGTGCTTGACGAATTGCTTCATCTGCAAATTCAAGAGCGATAGATTTACCATCGACTTCAGTAAGGAAATAATCATAGCCATAACGACCACCACCACCAGCACTACCACGTTCACGCTTATCACCACGTTGAACAAGCACACTGATTGATAGGCGAACAAGAGGGCGGATATCAGCCGCGTAAGTACCATCAAGTGCAGCGACAAGCATTTGCTCATATACACCACTAATACTTACAGAGACTTCTTGAATCAACGGTTCTTTTGCTCGGATATAAACATCCACTTCTTGAAGCAATGCGATTTTCTGTTGCTTATCAAGACTATTAAGAGGATTCATTGGAGCATAAAACTGAGGTATAGATTGAGCCGTAAAGGCATTAACTTTACCGCTGCCACCTTGTTGCACAATGCCACGAGCGGCTTTTGCACTTTGTTTCAAGGCGTCTAAATTAATTTGGTCTGAGTACGCAAACCCTGTTTTCTCGCCTGCAACCGCACGAATACCGACACCACGGTCAATATTAAACGAACCATCTTTAATGATACTGTCTTCAAGAACTAAAGATTCATGCCAACATGACTGAAAATAAATATCAGCGTAATCAACATCTCTTTTAGCAATGCTACTTAACGTTTGAGACAGTTCTTGTTGACCGATCCCAGCTTGATTCAATAAAGATTGTTCTACTTCTTGCAAACTCATTCGGTGTACTCTTTTTTAGAATTTATCATCTAAAAGTAATTATGAATAAAAAAGAGCGTGTTTTATAGTTAAACCGCTCTTTTACTCAATAAAACTCTTAATCAATTAGCTTCATTGAATGTTACAAGCTAATCTTGCGTGTTGTGCTACTGGCATTTTTTTTCGTATTGCAGTCGTTTGATTTTTATCTATTTCAGCAGCAATAACTCCCGTCCCCTCTCGTTGAGTGACGACTTTATTGCCCCATGGATCAACTACCATAGAGTGCCCCCAAGTCTCTCGACCTGAACCATGACTTCCCCACTGTCCAGCGGCCAATAACCAACATTGGTTCTCAATGGCTCGCGAACGTAGCAGTATATCCCAATGCGCATAGCCTGTAACTTTTGTGAAAGCCGCAGGAACAATCAGTATTTCCGCACCTTGTTGACGTAATTCACTGTAAAGTTGTGGAAACCTTACGTCATAGCAAATAGACAAACCAATCTTTCCAATGGGCGTATCAACCACTTTAATCTCACTGCCCGCGGTAAAAGTATCGGATTCTCTGTAACTTTGATGCCCATCTTCTACATCGACATCAAACATATGCAATTTATGGTAATGCTCAACAAGATCCCCATCATGATTAAAAACAAGGCAAGTGCTTGATAACGATCCATCAGCATTTCGAATAGGAAATGATCCGATAATCAACCATAAGTGATAATGCTTTGCTAATTTGGCCAACTTCTCTTGCAGAGGTCCCTTCCCTAGCGGCTCTGCGTGCTTTTCATAATCTTCTTTTTGACCAAAGACAAGGGTATTTTCAGGCGTTAGCGCAAGCTTAGCCCCTTGTTGATGTAACCCTTTTAGATTGAGTTTCAGTTGCTTCATATTTGCTTCAGGATCCGCACCTGAATTCATTTGAATAATACCGACTTTACTCATCGTTAACGTCCTTATTTTTGGCTCTATTTACATTAATTATTGATTTGACTCAGGAAGCTTATATTCACCTTGGCTTCGAGATAATTCTTTAACCGTAGGGGCATCTAAAGGCCCTTCCACTTTATAGTTCACTTGAGTAATAACATCAATAACCGGTGAAATAGCGGTGGCGACCGCAAGTACAATAATAGCCGTTTGTGGCGCAACCGCAAATGCCGTGATAATAGGAATACCCGAGGTTAGATCCGGCGTAAAGTTAACTTCTGCATCAACTAAACGAGTATTCAAATCCGCTTTGCCTTTTATCTTCATTTCACCAGCAACCGCATCCATCACTAAATTATTACTAACAAAGACGCCTTTACGCATTTCTCCACTGCCAGTTATCGAGTTAAATGCCATCCCATCATCAAAAACATCTCTAAAATCGAGTTTCATTTTACGAATAATAGAATCCATACTAAATAAACCAAGAAAACGAGCAGCCCCCTTCACATCGGTAATAACACCTTCATCCAAGGTAGACGCAAGATCACCCGCTAAAGTATTTGTCTTAATTCGCCAAGGCGCACCATCCCAATTCAGGTTAGCCGACATTGTATAGGTCGCGTTTTGAATGCCAGTACTGATACCAAAGCGTGCTAATAATTCAGAGTTATCATCACCCGAGGCGTTTGCTGAAAAAGACGATTTACTGCTCTCTTTATTTAATTTCCAATCACCAGTCATTGAAAACTTATTCTTTCCACTGACAATTTTTAGCGTATCTAAATAAAAAGTATCGTTCTTTTTATGCAGCTTTGTTTCAACTTTACCCAGTTTATACCCTTGAACCCAAGTATCTTTAATTGTTAACTCTAAGTTGGGCATTAATTTAAAGAATTCACGATCAAAAGAAGAGATCAATGGATCTTTTGCTTTTGCGTAATTAAGCCCTCCTTCGCTATCAACATCATCTAAGCTGGGAATGAAAACATGTAGATTATCGAGTTGCACAGCCAGTGCTTCGTTATTCTTCCATGTTGCTTTACCATCAACTTCTTGGCTTTCAACCTGAAAATACCAACCTTGTGATTTTTTACGAATATCAGCATTTACATCATTCCAATCTATACTCACCAAACGCAACGATTTAATATCGGTATCAATCCGTGTTGGCATTGGAATAACAGGAAAACTACTCGCTTTACTTTTTGAACCAGAGCTTGGTTTTTCTTTACTTTGAATAGGCTCTTCAATCCAAGCATCCGCATCTAAGTTCTTCGTATTTAATGACGCAGAGTGACCGACAATTGGACTGACTTTAAAGTTTCCACGCCCAACAATAAGATGACTCGCATCAATCACTGGCGTTTCTTTATCAATGCTAATCTCAGCTTGGTACTTTGCATCAGGAAAGATTAAGCGTCCAGATAACCGTTCAGCATTACCCGAGACCTGTAATACCGCTTTATCCGTTGACCCTTTCTCTAATGCAAGAGGGTATGGAAGCGTTGATTGAATATCGTTAAGAGCCGCATCCATCCCGATTTGATAAGTAAACCCAACATCCGCCATCTGTAAATTGATAGAGGTATCCCAGACTGATGTACCTTTAACTTTATCGATTAACGGCGAATCAATGTATTCCCTTAAAGGATCAATATTCCATTTTCCTTTAACATCAATGTTCACCCCATAAAAATCGGATTGAGCTTCACCATTAAATGACAATGAGATCGGTTGACCGAGTAAAGAAGCTTTGATCCCCTTTGCTTTAACGACATCATTATCAAATTCAATACGACCTTTTGCATTCGTAAGTTCGATATTAGGCGATTGCAATTCAATATGATTATTCGCTAAATCGGCATAGCCCCACGCTCTAACATCTTCACTATTAAATGGGATATCTAACCGTAATAATGCATCCACTCTATTATCAATTTGAATGCTATTAAGTGCCGCCCCCACAGAATCAACCAGTGGCGTTGCAGTCATGTATTCACGAACCGCTTTACCAGAGCCATTAGCTCTTGCTCTAATCGTTAACTTACCGTCCTCTGCTAAGTTAGCAATCTGTCCCGTCACTCGGGTTGCATGCACATCCATTAGGTCTGCAGAATGTGAACTTAAGAACATCGATGCATTTTGAAACATCAAATCCAATTGCAAATTAGTTAATGGAGGCCAAGCAGTATCAAACGAAAACTTAGCGTCTTTAAGACCTACTTTAATTTGAAAAATACCGTCATATTTTGTATATGGAAAATCACCTAACTCCCCATACCATAGTAATTGTACCGTCTTAGCACTTCCTCCTTGAACAGCAGAGGAAAGGTAATCGGTAAGGTCTTGACCTAATGCGAGTGTTGGTAGATAACGCCAAGTTTGATCTGCATTAAACGCATCAGCTTCTGCATAAAAAGACAACACTGAAGGCTTATCTTTAGGGAAGTCTAATCGGAACTCACCTTTGGCTTGAAGGTCAGGAGTTGATACATCAATATAATCAGACCATAAACGCCAGCCTTCATCATTAACCTTCCAATAAGCGGTTACCTTTGCGTTTTCAATATTCAAAGGTGCTTGAAATACATCACCATAAGGCAGCGTATCGTCAACCAAAGAAAGCTCGGCTTTGCCTTTTGTTTCATCGCCCGCAACAAGAATATCTAATTTATGAAAACCAGGCAGTAATTCCCACTGATTCATTCCGGCAGCATGTATGGATGCCGAATAATTGAGTCCCGTTGTCGCATCGTACTCAACTCGAATATCATCGATATCCCCTTTAGGGTTAAGAGTACCAAGTAAATTCGTGATTTCATCTTGAGATGCTGGCAATAATGTTTTGAGTCCAAGCGCATTTTCAAGATCAATATGACCTAAATTAAGTATCCATTTAGACGGTTGCCAAACAAAATTCCCAGTAAGCTCTGGCCATTCATCGTCTTCATGTTTAATTTGAATACCTGATGAAATGACTTTCCAACCTTCTTTTTCTGGTTGAAGCTCAAACACTCCACTTTCGATACTCAATTTATGAATCGTTTTGTCTTCTTCCCAGTTAATATAAGAAGGAGCCGCTTCAACTAACGCATCAATGGGCTGTCCATTTTTAAACGATAGCCAAGCATTAACGGATACCTCACCTTCAGTAACCCCATATTCTTGCTGAATATTGTCTTTTATCCATGGCGTAATTTGGATATTTTGGGCTTCAACATAAAAATCACCATCTAAACTTTTGAAAGTCCCTTTCTCTTTAAAGTTTGCGATCACTTTCAATTGGTTAATTTCACTGCCTAAAACACTCACAACACCTTCAGCAAGGTGTTTTCTGCTTTCATTCCGCCATTGTAACGAATCAATTAAGATCGTTTTTTCATTGCCATTTAATGCAGTGAACGTAACGTGAGAATTTTTTATCGAGAAATGGTTCAACCGGACTAAAAAGAGATCTTCTAAACGTTTAGAAAGTGAGTCTTCTGTATTTTTATCGTCAACTTCTAATTTTTTTTCTTCTGATTTATCCTTACCTAATGAGGTCAAATCTGCGGTTAATTTATCGATTCGAAGATCAGCAAATTGAGGCTGTTGGGCCCAAAGAGAGGAAAGAATATTCAGTTGAATTTCAACAGAACCAACAGAGATGATTTCATCCCCAGTATTTGGATCGGTTGCTGTTAATTTAGTCAGATTTAAGGATGGATTAGTATTTCGCCAGCGCCCTTTTACTTCACCAATTGAGATTGAGAAACCAGTAGATTGAGAAAGTAACTGTTCAATTTCTGGTTGGTATTTATTTAAGGTAGGTAATAAAAGGCGTAGGCTTGTTATGACTAATGCTGCCAGTAAAAATACCAGCAGCAATAATCCCATCAAGCAACGTTCAGTACGAATTAACTTAGTGGTCACTTATCATTCTCTTACATCATAACAACATCAAATTGCTCTTGAATATAAAGTGGTTCAGCTTGGATTTTCACTTGCTTACCAATAAATAATTCAAGCTCTGCCAATGCATGAGATTCTTCACCTTGAAGTGCATCAGCAACAGCAACAGCAGCATATACGACAAATTTATCAGAATCGTACGCTCTATTTACTCGAGTAATTTCACGTAAAATCTCGTAACAAACGCTCTCAACCGTTTTAACTGCACCGCGGCCTTCACACGTAGGACATTGACCACATAAAACATGCTCAATACTTTCACGCGTACGTTTACGAGTCATCTCAACTAAACCCAATTGGGTAAAACCATTAATGTTCGTTTTAACTCGGTCTTTATCTAACGCAGCGCCTAATACTTGCAGCACTCGGCGACGATGTTCTTCACTCATCATATCGATAAAATCAATGATGATGATCCCACCAAGATTACGTAAACGAAGCTGTCGAGCAATGGCTTGAGTTGCTTCAATATTCGTGTTGAAAATCGTTTCTTCTAAATTACGACGCCCAACAAAGGCCCCCGTATTTATATCAACCGTTGTCATCGCTTCTGTTTGATCTATGATCAAATAGCCGCCAGATTTCAACTCGACCTTACGATCTAAAGCGCGTTGAATTTCGTTCTCTGTTTCATACATATCAAAAATCGGTTTATCACCAGAGTAATATTCCAATTTTTTCGTTAATTCAGGAACAAATTCAGTTGTAAATTCTTTTAATTTTTCAAAGGCTTGCTTTGAATCGACACGAATTAAATCTAACTCGGTACCGACAAAATCACGTAAGATACGTTGATCTAATCCAAGCTCACCATAAAGCATTGATTTTGTTTTGCTCTTTTTACGACGCTCAATGACCTTATGCCACAAACGTTTTAAAAAAGCAGCATCTTGGGAAATCTCCGCTTCTTTCGCGCCTTCTGCCGCAGTACGAATAATAAAACCGCCAAACTCATCGCAGTAATCAGAAACCGTATTCTTTAAACGATTACGTTCTTTTTCACTTTCAATTCGTTGAGAGACACCAACATGACTCGCTCCTGGCATAAAGACCAAGTAACGCGAAGGAAGAGTAATATCCGTAGTTAGACGAGCACCTTTTGTTCCAAGTGGATCTTTTACCACTTGAACCACTAAATCTTGACCTTGATGTACTAACTGAGAAATATCTCGTACCTGAAACTGACGCTTTTCATTCTCAGAAACGCATTCAGTATGAGGCACAATGTCTGAAGCATGCAAAAATGCCGCTTTATCCAAGCCAATATCAATAAACGCTGCTTGCATCCCCGGTAATACTCGGCTTACTCTGCCTTTGTATATATTACCCACAATACCGCGTCTTGCTTCTCTTTCTACATGTATCTCTTGAAGCACACCGGCTTCAATCATCGCAACTCGAGTTTCACTCGGGGTTACGTTTATTAACAACTCTGTACTCATTGGAGCACCTCACTAATTTTTACAAAAATTGGTGTAAGAGCTGATCGGTTTCCATCAATGGCAATCCCATGACAGCGTGATAGCTGCCATCAATACGTGAGACAAATCGCCCACCACTACCTTGAATGCCATACGAACCTGCTTTATCACAAGGCTCTCCACTCTCCCAATACGTTTTAATTTCTTGTTCTGAGAGTGTTTTAAACCACACCTGAGTAATTACTGTTTTGGTTCTTGTTTTTTCAGGAGTCATAAGGGTGACAGCAGTCATAACTTGATGTTGACGACCAGACAGTGCCAAGAGCATTCTCTTAGCATCTTCAAAATCTGTTGGTTTTTCTAAAATAACACCATCGATTACAACAATAGTATCAGAGCCCAATACTGGGACAATTGTATTTTTATTTTGTTCGACTACACGCAAACCCGCTTGAGCTTTATCTTTAGATAATCGTTCAACATATTCTAAAGGGGATTCATGAGACTGATGCTGTTCTTCAACGTCAACGGTAACTATCTCAAATTGATACCCTAACTGTTGCAGCAATTCCTTTCTACGTGGAGAACCCGATGCTAAAAATAATTGATTCGACATTTTACTTCCTTATCGAATAGACCAATGACGGCGAACTCTACGCATCAATAAAAATAACCAAGGCCACAAAATAAAGTTTAACACGCCCGCCCATAAAAAATGTGCGTTGAATGACACATCATGAACTAAAAATTCGCCTAAAAATTCTAAGAGTTTACCCAGTAACGTTAATGCAGAGAAGATTGCAGCTTGTTGCCAAAGAGCAAGGTTTCTCAACAACTTAAAATTCGCAGCAACCAGATAGACTAAAATCGCCATCGTCATTCCACGGATACCAAGCGTTGTGCCAAGTAATAGATCCCATAAGATCCCAAGTATCATGGCTGTACCAACATTAACCCGATGAGGCAATGCTAATACCCAATAGAAAGTCACTAATATGATCCAAGAAGGTCGTAATACTTCTAATGTTCCAGGCCAAGGTGCCGCCTGTAATATTAATGCGATCAAAAAAGAGAGCCAAATAATGACTCTTCCACGCATAAGATGACTACTCGTCATTAGTCACTTCCTTTATCTTACCTTCAATTTCTGTAGGCCATACGAGTAATAAATATCTTAATTTATCAAATTCAACCGCAGTTTCTAATTCTATCGATGCAAAAGGGCGTTTATTATCATTATCTATACTAGAAATGTAACCGACAGGATACCCTTCAGGATATCGCCCACCTAAACCAGAACTCACCAATAAATCACCAATTTCAATATCAGTATTTGTTGGTATATGCTCAAGTTGCATTAAATTTAAATTGCCTTTTCCTGATGCAATAACACGAATATCATTTCGAACTACTTGTACAGGAATCGCATTATTAGGATCGGTTAACAACAGCACGCGACTATTATGTGCACCTACGTAGTTAATTTGCCCAACAATACCTTTATCACTAATAACTGGCTGCCCTTCGTAGACACCGTCAACTTGGCCTTTATCTATCATTACTTGGTGGGTATAGGGTGCAGAATCCACAGCCATTACCTCTGTCACCAACTTTTTTTCATCACGAATAAAAGGGGAACCAAGTAAATCACGTAATCGACTATTTTCTTGCTTTAATTGCTCCAACAACAATAAATTGCTGTTTTGTATAAACATATCTTGTTTGAGTTTCTGATTTTCAAACATGAGTGCATTACGGCTATTGAAACGCTCATACATGCCATCAAACATAGTACGAGGCAGATTCGCCGCATAATGAATTGGAGAAACAAAACTATTTAATAGGTAACGTATGTCAGAAAAGGCATTTAAACGACTATCGGCTAACATAAGGCTAGCCGATACCATTACAGCAATAAACAGGCGAAGCTGTAGAGAGGGACCTCTACCAAAGATTGGAGTCATATCCACTCACCCGTTATTATTATTACTCTTCACTAAAGAGATCGCCACCGTGCATGTCGATCATTTCTAATGCTTTACCGCCGCCAAGAGCAACACATGTTAATGGGTTCTCTGCAACAACCACTGGGATCCCAGTTTCTTCAGTCAAAAGACGGTCTAAATCACGAAGTAGTGCACCACCACCCGTTAATACCATACCGTGTTCTGAAACATCAGATGCTAGTTCTGGTGGACACTGTTCTAGTGCAACCATTACTGCTGAAACGATACCAGAAAGAGGCTCTTGAAGCGCTTCTAAAATTTCGTTTGAATTTAGTGTAAAGCTGCGAGGAACACCTTCTGCAAGGTTACGACCACGAACTTCAATTTCAAGGACATCATCACCAGGGTATGCAGAACCGATCTCGTGCTTAATGCGCTCAGCAGTCGCTTCACCAATAAGGCTACCGTAGTTACGACGTACGTAGTTAATGATCGCTTCATCAAAACGGTCACCACCAATACGAACAGACGATGAGTAAACCACACCGTTCAGTGAGATAACGGCAACTTCTGTTGTACCACCACCTATATCAACCACCATAGAACCGGTCGCTTCAGATACCGGTAAGCCAGCGCCGATAGCAGCAGCCATAGGCTCATCAATTAGGAAGACTTCACGGGCACCAGCGCCTTGAGCTGATTCACGGATAGCACGGCGTTCAACTTGCGTAGAACCACAAGGAACACAAACAAGAACGCGTGGGCTTGGACGTAAGAAGCTGTTGTCGTGCACTTGTTTAATGAAGTGTTGCAACATTTTTTCGGTTACGTAAAAGTCAGCGATAACGCCATCTTTCATTGGACGAATAGCAGAAATATTACCAGGAGTACGACCTAGCATTCGTTTTGCTTCGTGACCAACAGCCGCTACGCTTTTCGCTGAACCATTACGGTCTTGACGAATAGCAACAACAGAAGGTTCATCAAGAACGATGCCTTGACCTTTTACATAAATAAGTGTGTTGGCAGTACCTAGATCGATTGAAAGATCGTTTGAAAACATGCCACGAAGTTTCTTAAACATAATCTTCGTATTTCCTGAAAGCGTGATAATAAGATAAATATAACTAAATGTACCAATGCCTAGCCTAATCAGCAAGGCATTGCTACAGAATCCTGAAGCAAATCAGGATTTTTATTCATTTTTTAGTTAGAAGTACCAATAATGTTACTTTCACCGCGAAATATGATGCGGTCATTCCCACGGTAAATACCAAACGTCACCACGGTTGATGGATCTTCATCACCTTTGCCTCGCCAGTTATATTGAAGCCAAGGTTGATAATTTGCAGGTGACCCTGAAGAACTATTCAAAGAAGCTTCACCATTCGTTAATTTTAGCCAAAAGCGCACCTGCTCACGCAAAGTCGCATTATTGGTATCAGCGATGGCTTTTAAATTGCGTCTATCAATGCCGGAATCAATACCACTGAAGTTAGAACCAGATAAGGCAGAGTTACTTGATGGACTCGGATCTGGCCAAATCGTTTGTTTGTAATAATTAGCGCCATTAAATGTTGTCGCATTATCACTATCGCTAATCACAAAGCCAGTACCATTCCAATACTCAACACGTAATGGAATCATCACACTCTGGCCTATCGCTGCTCCAACACTGTCTAATACCATTCGCCCATAGCGAACGTCTGGTTGTGATAATAACTCTTGATCTACTACTGTTTGGTTTTTATCAAAAGAAACGGGATCTACTCCACTTATTGCTAAGTTCAACCCAGTAGTTATCGAATTAACGCCCTCATTAAATGGACCATCAGCAGTTGTTGTTACATTACTCACTAACATTGATGCATTTTTTCTTGACCAAATGACACTATTTGAAAGATCTGGCGTTTCCCAAGTGGCATTACTCCAATGGGTATTATCTAAGTCAGAAGGTGCAATATTCAATCGCTCATGATAATCACCAGTGAGTTCGAAACTCGCTTTTAAGTTTGTATCAAACAAGCCATAGTTAGTCGCTGTTGAACCATGAGCAGAATAGGCCGTCACTTCAAAAGTTACATCCTCAAAAGGCTGGTCCATATAGGCATAAGTTCCCTCTGAAGAACCTTGCCTTTTAGGGTAATCCCATAAAGTATCTGTGATGGTGAAATAAGCAGGATAGAAACGACCGATAGAAAGCTCACCAAATTCAATCCCTCCTTGAATCCCATCATAAAAAATAGGACTTAAAGCTTCAGATTTAAATAAAAGACTTCCAACTTCTGAATAGGTCATATTATTAAATTCGTAATAGCTATCTCTACCGACATCGACATAAACATCATTATTAAGAGGAGCTAATGGAGCTAAAGTACCTTTAACTCCAGCAGTTGGAGTACTTAACTCGTATGATGGCGATATAGATGAAAAAGGAGCGGATGATTTAAAGAAATTTTGAGTCACTGGTAGCTGACATAAATCAGTTGCGGTACCAAATCTCACTGGTTTCACCTTTACAGAGAACCTTTCACCCGCAGCAACTAACGCAGGACCACCAGAGCTATCTCCATCGACAGATATATCACTACAAACAGCAAGCTTCCAAGGGCGAGATTCAACATTTACGACTGTTGATAATAAACCAGAATCAACAGGATAATCAGGATAATCAGGATAATCATCACAATCAAAACCAACAGGACAGGTAAAACTTGGATCACTCAAGGTAAAATAGACAGAACCTGCTTCCTGATAGGTTAGGCTTGTTGTGGCTACGCCTTGATTGAAAGTCAGGTCTATTTCGCTTGGGTTTATATTACCGGCTAATTCTAAATCCGTTAGGATACCTTCATTTGAGTTAGGTGCATCTAAGATATACGGTGATACATCTAATACTTTGTTACCACTATAATCTTGAACAACATCAGGAGAGCCATCATTACAAGCAAGAACTGACACATCAAAAGACTGCGGTTTATTCGCGATTACCTTTACCGTATTAACATTAAATTTAAATGGTACAAATTCAAAATGCTCCTTGGTTGTTTCATTTAAACCATCAGATGACGCAGTTACATCAAAAACATCCAAATCAGAGCTACCTAAGTACAGTATTTTTTTACCATTTACGAATGTTGAGCCTGTTATTGAACAATCAGCAGCAACTGATTTATTCTCAAATGTAGACCAACATGCAGCACCATTATCTTTAGCATTAATTACTGCAGAAAAAGGCTTATTGAACCCAGAAACTGGGCCGTTATCATCTTCAACGGTGAAAGTCACAGGAATACGTTCACAAGTTAAACTGTAATCAATTTGTGGAGTAACTTTTAATGTGTAGTTTTTAGGTGGATCAAAGCATTGATTAGATCCAATGATTTGAGTATTTGGATGAAGATTAATAATAGAGGCCGTAACTGCTCCTGTTAAAGTAGCATTATTACTAATCTCTACATTTTTCTCACTATACAATAACCCCTTAAAATTAGAGTTATTGGCTAAATCGACCCAATCATGAATAGTGTTAACATTATAAGAGTATGATAAGTCGTGAACCACAACCACTAATTGACCTTGGTCTATACCTCCAAAAAAGGAATTATGACTCAATGCAAACCCTTTGGTATGAATAATAACCTCGTTCCCACTAGGAATTTCAATTTTACCTAGAATATTTATACTATCAATCCAGTACGTACCGGTTTTAAAAATAGCTTTACCATTATTATTAATAGTTAAAGAGCCCATTAATTCGTTTGATTGATAGATTTCAGTTTCACCACTTTGAATAATAATCCTTTCAAACCCAGCGGTTGGCTTCCTAAAAGACTCCAATACTAACTGATTAATCATTAACCCTGGTTCAGAAAAGCATTCACTGCCGTCACAAGCTATTTTATTATTATCGTCATTAATATCCTGAGCTAAAAAACCAACAAAACGGTTTCCAGAAACCAACGGCGCCCCTAAAATTTCAGCTCTATTAGCGATCATTAAGCTCGCTTGACTATTGCCTTTCCACGTTTGAACTGGGCTTGGGAATAAATCACACACAGGGGATACTCTAGGCTCTTCGAACATAAAAAAACCTGCTTTTTCTGCAGCATGAGCCCTTTCTGAATCTTTATCCATATCCTCTTCAACGATAAAAGAAACCTTATCTTTCTGAAGATCACAACGGCGAAGCCATCCTCCATTCCCCCCATTTCGAGAGTTTTTCGTTGCGACTAAGATTGGAGGACTATCAAAATTACCTTCAGATATATCAGTATAAGCAGATGTACACCCTTTAATTACCGGGTTAACAATTTTATCAGTTTCTCCTTTAATCGTATTTTTAGTTTCCGCCTGCCCAAGCCAAAACTTTTTACCATTAACAAAACCCGCCCCTTCTCCTGCAACGAAAGCTACTTTTTCATTGTTACTTATTACATTATGATTTCTTACTTCAGATCTTTCCAAAGCTAAACGAAATTGATCCACCCCAACATCACCAGCATAACCAGTTACCCACGCCATTGAGTTATTTTCAGTTTGAGGTTCAACTAATACCCCCGGCAACTCAGTAAAATTTGATGACAATCCATATTGTGTAAAATTAATAACATCTCCAGTATTACCTTCGCTATCACCTTGAGAGATTGTCGTTGAGGTAAACAATGAATTCGCAACAATTTTTGAACCATTAGTCAGTTCTAATACACCCGGCTCAATAACAAAATAATCAATTTCAGTCATTGGAGCAGGCTTAAAAGTAACCCTTTTAGATTTTTTATTATTTGGAGCGATTACTTGCGTTATTTTCACATTTTCATGGGTAACATCGGTCACCTTAAGCGATGATGGCAACTCTGTAATCGAACTTGATTTTTCGCTATTTTCTAAATCAATAGTAGGCATAACAAAAACAAGAGGGAGTGGTTTATTCGGATCATATTCATTTTTAAATGTAAGCGTACAATTAACGTTACCATTATCATCAATTGGGCATTCAGAAGGGCTCAATCGTCCAAATTCAAACTGTGGATTATAATTAATATCAGGAATTGGATTAAAAGAAGAATTAGAGCAAGACAATGAGATTATATCCTCATCCTCCTCCGCAAATATTTTCATATTCAGTCCCAATTTAGCATGAAAATTCACCTCTTTTTTTTCAAATTCATACCAATTAATATTATCTCTACTTTTGTAATAAGTAACTATACTAGGAGCCTCTGTGTTACCGGAATATTCATAATCCAAAGCTAAATAGTAGGTTTCATCTTCTTTAATTAAGTGATCATAAATTATAGAACCTTGATGTTCCGCTGACCACAAACGCTCGACATGTCGATGACGAGCATTCTTTACATAAAGATCATCCCCATTATCATTAATGGTAAACTTAACCGAAAAATCATGTTCACTCGATACGTTACAAGAAATATAAGAATCAGCCCAAGCTGTATTTGCTATAAAAATTGAAACAATAAAAAACAAGTATTTCATACTAGTTTTCATCAATTTATCTCCTTCGCCCAAACTTCTTGAATTCGTGCTACTTGGTTTATTCCCGAGCCACAAACAGCCGTACTCGTGATTTTAAAATACGTAATCACTTTACCTAAATGGTTCACAGGCGTGGCAACACAAACCACTTCAGGTTCACTTGAACAACCACTGTTATTTAATGCCATATTAGGTCTATGTATCTCTTCATCACATAGACTAGAATCCGCACCTGAAACGCCAATAGGGAACAGTTGAACTAATCCCCACTCAGCTCCTGAATATGCTAAAAACCACGCTTGCGTTCCTAACACTTCTTTAGAAACCGCATCGTGATTACTCGTTTCGACCTTCAACAAATTTAACGAAAGAAAACCAACAACAACCATAATAATCACTGATAATATCAATATATTACCACTCTGCTTTGCGTAGTTATGGAACATTCATCACCTGCACATCATGTTGATATTGAGTTACTTCATCGAGACCATTAGTAAAAGCTAACACCATCCGAACGGTACTGTTTCGATGCATTGAGGCACTTTCAAACTCAAATTTACCGCTACTTACCTGATTGGCAAGTTGAACCTTTGAAACACGAGCACCAGATGCGTTAATACGTGAGCGATACACGCCATTATCCTGAATACAATATTCAATCACTTCAGGCTGATAAAAAAATGCCCGCTCAGACGTTGAATTAGAGATAAAAGCAGGATTATTATTTGATGAAAAATTGATGGTTGATACACCAGAAGACATCGCGACAGAGTTAACAGAAACATACCTTAAACTGCTCGCCTCAATAAGATCCTTTTGTGTACTCGGGTTTATAGTTAATCTTGTATTATCAAGATCCAAAAAATTCGTCGACATGATGACGGTGTCAATACTGTCTTCTCCCACAAGAGGAAGAGACAGATAAAACGCACTCGCCTCTATAGAAACAAAGCTAACGCATTCGCCCCCATTTGATGCATCTATACTATTGGGCACAGCATGGCGTAATTCTCGACTGAATTTTTCAATCACAAATTTAGCCTGCATTTGAGTATCCTGACGATCGATACTGGTGCTGTAGCTTTGAAATCCAAGTAATAAGGTATTGCTTGCCGCCATAGCGACAATAGCCACTACCACGACGGTAAGTATCAGTTCAATTAAAGTAAAACCACGTTGCCGGTTCATCAATAATTACCTCTATAGGCACTAAAGGTATATCTGGCATGCTGACTCGCATAAAGGGTGATATCTATTTTTTTATATGGTAGCGAGACAGAAGATCTACCATCTACATTTGCATAATTAACCTGTATTTCAACAGTGAAATTTTTATATTCGTTAGCACTATCCGTCGCTATAAGCTTATCAAAATCATAGTTAATTAACCCATTTGAGCTGCATAACTCAGCCTTTCCCCAGCAACCAATAAAATCATCGACATCATTAAAGACACTGGCATTCACAGAGACATTCTGCTCATCGCCATCACGACCTAACGTCACTGAGCATGGAATAAGAATATTGCTTTCATTTTTTTCACCACAACGATATAGCCCACCATTAGGATCACTATGTTGATCAAACTGACGACTTAATATATCCGTCATAATTGAATGCCCTAATGCCGCCGCTTGAGCTTCATATGTGGCCTTATGTGATTTCTCTGATGAAGAAAAAACACCAGACACTAAGATAGAAAGAGCAAAACCAAGAATCACAATGCCAACGACAGATTCAATTAACGTTAACCCTTGTTGATTGTATTTATAGCCTTTCATAATCCACAGCCTTCATCCAGAATTGAGCGATAAATAAAGCCTTCACCATTAATACATACAGAACGACTTTCATTAGACGAAGAGGTTGTTATCGTTATTCGGCAATCCTCTCCCGAGCACAAAGAAGAGGTCGCAGAAGAAAGTGGCATAATAGGTCGTCCTAATAAATCAAATGACAATTGAGATATCGAAATAGCACCATCACTATTAGTAAACTCATAACTTAATTTAATTAATTCGAGTTGTTGTTGATTTGTCTCTTTTGAATAATCAGACAACACCGCACTGTTCATATTTTGATTTTGACATGCTTGCGATACGCCAAATTTATCGGAAGCGAGATGTAGAATTCGACAGTCATCTACCCCATCTTTATTGGTCTCATTTATCGGGATATTGGTTTGCATTGAAGCGACTTGGATCTGACGTAAAATAGACATGACTTGTTCTTGTGCAGCGGCCGATGAAAAACGGCTCACTCCCATGTATTTACTCGATGCATAAACGGCAATAATCGCTAATAGTACGATCACGACTATTAATTCAATTAATGTAAATCCATTGATTTTTATTCGTTTTATTTGTTGTAATTTAATACGTGGAGCTTTCATTACCCGTTACCTTATTCCCACCCGTTACTAGGATAATTGAATTAAGAAAGATAGCGAGTAAATGTTAGTTTTAGATACAAAAAAGCCAGCGGAGATCGCTGGCTTTAGATTAACTAGAAATGACTAATTAACACTTATTATCAACAACTGTTGAAGTAGCAGAAGATGTTGCGCTTTCTGCTTTAGTGTAACTAACAAAACATCCAGCATTATCGCTTGCTGCTGGTGAAGTCCACTTCCAGCTACTATCAACCGTTTGACCTTTAAATGTATAAGAAATACTATTTGTAGTGCTTACATTTGCACCTGAAACTACGAGCCAATCATCAGACAAACCAACAACAACAGAACCAATTCCCGCAGTATCAGCAGTTGGGTAACCAAATGCGATTGTCGTGCCATCTTTCAATGCTGTTCCTGACTGCTCAACACCCTCAATTGCCGCTTTGCCATAAACGATACCTGAAGCCCCAGCCATTGCGCCTTTTAATCCTTGTAGAGATGACTTACGTGCATCACCTTGAAGGTTTAAAAATTTAGGTGCCGCCGTTACTGCAAGAATACCTAGAATAACGATAACAACTACTAACTCAATAAGGGTGAAACCACCTTGTCTTTTCATATTACTACTACTCTCTATTTATTATAAATTTGATGGAACTTAAAAGCTGCCACCATTATTGTGAAATCGAATATATATTGATATATTTAAAACTTATTTACTTACCAACGCACGATCAACAAATAACCCTGCATTGGTATTTAAATTAATTATTATTGTAAGGTAACAACAACTCGGCCACTCTCTGGCTCATAAGTAAAGAAGTGTCCTTCATTCTCTTGTTGAGTATATTTACATTGCTTACGGCTATTATCTGTAATAATTTCCGCTAAATATTTCGCTTTTTCATCCTTAGCATCATCGGTTACATAAGGGGCATTTTGTAATAACATTTCCATTAATAAAATACATTCTTTCGATGTTAATTCTGAAGGATAACCGCCGGTTGTTGCCCCATCTAAATCTTCTCTTGGTGCCATCGGGTAACCCGGACGAAAATCAGACTGATTTGCTTGAGAAGGATCCGTTAGCCAGAACTCGGTTCCGTCATAACTCACTGCATTATAATCATCAATTTTAGGTCTCGCTTCTGCTTCCCACTGCGCTCTTGCGGAGAGTACAGCAGTTGCATAACCACCTGCAACCCCTTCAACACTCGCTTTTTTCGCTTCGAGACTGACATCTAAAAATCGTGGTAACGCCACTGTCGCCAACAAACCGATAACAACAATAACGATCACTAGCTCAACCAGTGAGAAACCTTTTTGACGCTTCATAATCATGCTTCTCTCTATCTTATTTTCTTCGTGAATTGTAAGGGATTATACAAAAAAAAACACAGCGTTCGTCAAAAATCATTAACTTTATTTCGTTTCAGAAAAAATAACGTTAACTTTAAAGATGCCATTAATTAACATAACCGAAATCATTTTACCATCCGCTATACCATAGTTACAACGGTTGTAATTACTTTCTTTTATTTCATGAGTTATTGTTATGCTATCTGTGTAAATCGTTTTCTTCTCAGGTAATAACAGAGTTAACCAAGCTCGGCAATCAAGCTTCCCATCATTAAAAACAATCGGCCACCCTAATGCAGAGAATTGAACATTAATTCCTTCTTTCTGAATTGATGTTGGTTCTCCACTCACTACCCAATAATTTCTATATTCATTTGCCGATGACAATATATCTCGACTTGTCATAATCAAGGCTGCATTTTCAACTTCGGGTTCCATTTTATTCCATTGCCACATAATCGTAGCTAATAGAATAACGAATATTGTCCCCCATATAATTCGGGACGATGACACCATTATGAACCCTTCACTACATCCAACATATTCCACATTGGTAAGAAAATACCCAACGCTAAAATTAAGACCATTCCGGCCACAACAACCAAAAGTAAAGGCTCAATTCTAGCGGTTAATGTTCTTAAATCGTAATCGACTTCTCTGTCATAGAAATCGGAGACTTCCAGTAAGAGATCATCTATTTGTCCCGTTTCTTCACCAACCGCAATCATCTGTTGAACAAGCGGAGTGAAAATACCGCTTTGCGCCGCAGTTGCCGACATACTGGTGCCTGATTCAATGCCGTTTTTCATTTCTAATAAACGATTTTCTAAATACTTATTTCCTAGTGCTTCGGCAGAAAGCGCTAACGATTGATTCAATGGAACGCCCGACTTAAGCATCAATGCAAAGGTACGAGAAAAACGCGACATTTGTGCCCGAGTGACAATATCTCCCACAATTGGCACCTTTAAACGAAACTTATCCCACTTTTCTCTTCCGTCATCTCGACTAATCCAAGCTTGAAAAGCACAAAATGCCCCCGCCATTGCGGCGATTAGCACATGCCAATAATTAACAAAGAAACTGGATGTCGCCATTAATATTCGAGTAGGTAAAGGCAGTTCAACCCCAAAGCGAGCAAACATACTCGTAAACTGTGGAATCACTTTAACGTTCAATACAAACATCGCCAGCAAGATAAAACTCAGAACAAAAATAGGATAACGCATGGCAGATTTGATTCGCTTACGTGTTTCCATTTCTTGTTCGTAGTAGCTCGCTAACTGCATCAGAGCCTGATCTAAACGACCCGTATTCTCTCCTACATGAATCATAGAGACAAAAAGTGAACTAAAAACATGAGGATGTTGCTGCATAGACACAGACAAACTGCGGCCATTAGTTAAGTCACTGGTTACTTCGTCCAATGCTTTTTTTAATATCTTATTGCTGCTGTTTTGTGATAATCCATTCATCGCACGTAATAGCGGCACACCCGCCTTGGTTAAGCTGTACATTTGACGACAAAAAATCACTAATACATCTAAAGGAATATTAGGTTGAAACCATTTCTTCCAATCTAACGTATTTGATGAAGAGCCAAACTTACTCGCAACAATGGAGGTTGGGATAATCCCTTCATTCATCAATTGCTCAGCAGCCGCTTCTTGAGAAACCGATTCAACACGACCAGATACTTGTATGCCACGTGCATTTCGACCACTGTATTTAAACATCGCCATTATTAACGCCTTACATCAATATTGGCTGATGAGAGGCGGCATTGTCCCCTTCACCAAGGATCATAACTTCATCAAGACTGATGATGCCATTCATTGCTAACTCCATCGCAGAAGCGAGCAATGGCTTATATTCTTTATTTTCTCTGGCCTTATGTGAGAAACCAACGGCATCATTAGCGCGTAACGCATCCATCATTGGCTGATCTAATTCTAATAATTCAAATACACCAATACGGCCACGATAACCGGTTAAATTGCAATTCTGACAACCATGCCCACGTCTAAATGGCACTGAGGCTTGATTTGGGAATCGAGCTTCTAACCATAATTTACGAGGTTCATCTACTGCATCTTCACCTGAACATTCAGTACAGATCTTTTTAACTAATCGCTGTGCCAATACCGCACGAACAGCACTGGCAACTAAGTACCCTGGCGCTCCCATGTCCATCATTCGCAATGCACTGTCCACCGCATCATTCGTATGCAAGGTAGATAATACTAAGTGACCTGTTAATGCAGCTCGTAACCCGATCTCTACCGTCTCTTGATCACGCATTTCACCAATCAGAATGATATCAGGATCTTGACGTAGGAAGGTTCTTAAAATCTTCGCAAAGGTTAAATCGATTTTAGGATTAACCTGAACTTGGTTTATCCTAGGTAAGCGGTACTCGACTGGATCTTCCGCTGTAATTATTTTCTTACTTGGTTGATTTAACTCGTTTAATGCGCCATACAACGTCGTTGTTTTACCAGAACCAGTCGGTCCGGTAACCAAAATCATGCCGTGCGGACGACGAAGTTGTTTACGTAATCGAACCAAGAGATGATCAGGTAACCCTGAATATTCTAATTCACGAATACCTGTCGTTTGGTTCAATAAACGCATCACGACTGATTCACCATATTGAACTGGCATGGTTGATAAACGAATATCAACGGATTGACCACGCGTCTTGATATTAAAACGACCATCTTGAGGTAATCGCTTTTCAGAAATATCCAAATTCGCCATTAACTTCAAACGTAAAACCAGTGCAGAGGCAATATTAACTTCGTTTAATAATGTTTCGTGCAGCACACCATCAATACGTTGACGTAAACGAAGGACTTTATCATCCGGTTCAATATGAATATCCGACGCACCAACTTGAATCGCATCTTCAAATAAAGAATTGATCAGTTTTACAACGGTAACTTCGTCGTTGTCGTTATCTGAGATACCAAAATTAAAATCGTCATTTTCTTTATGTTCAGATTGAAGTTGCTCAGCAAAAGAGGCGATTTCCTTGGTTCGACGATAAAAGCGATCAAAGCTATCAACCAGTTGCCTTTCTGATGCGATAACCATTTCGATATTGTATTGCTGAAGCTGTGAAAAAAGTGCTTCTTGAGCAAATAAATCTGCGGGATCACTCATTGCAACACGGATAGTGTTACCCTGCTGACTTACCACTAACGCTCGTAATCGACGAGCATGAACTTCTGGTAATAAATGTACGGCCGCGGCATCAATATCGGCACGATTTAAATCAATTAATGGCACATCTAACTGCTGAGATAAAAACGTCAGCATTTGTTTCTCAGTTAAAAAACCAAGTTGGATTAATGTTCCGCCAAGTTTACGTCCCGTTTTTTTCTGCGCAGCCAGCGCTTGTTCTATCTGTGCTTCTGAGACAATGTTTTCTTCGACTAATAGATCACCAAGTCTTTTTCTTAACTTAAGACGCATTATTCACTTCCTTCATTGTCTCTAATAACTTAATTCGGTCTCGAACAAACACTTGAGATGAGCGGGATAAGCCCGGCTTGATCAATGCTGATTGATAAGTATCATAAGCTTTATCAACCTCTGCTTCTCTCTCATAAACAATGGCAAGACCTAACCACCAACGACCATTATCAGGGTCTTTATTGACAAGCATTTGATAGCTTTCTTTTGCTAAATCGATAAATTTTAATTGTTGAGCTAACCCACCACGCGTGGCTAAATAATCAATAGAGGCTTCTAAAGGAATGTATTCGACAACAGATAAAGCCGCTTCTGGTTGCTCTTCTCTTTGTAATAAACTTGCCAACGCTAAACGCAAAGTCACGCTGTCATTATCTAGCTTTATTCCCTGCTGCAAGACCGCCGCCGCTTCTTTCACTTGATGCTTACCATAGAGTAATGCAGCTAACTTCTTACGTGAATCGTCATCTCTTGGCTGATATTTAAGTACGGTATAGTACTCAAGAATGGCTTGTTTAAAATCCGATTCATCAAGTGCTTTTCTCGCTGCGGATCTACTTTTCTCTGCTAATTCAGAAGGTAACAACTCAACTTCTTCGACATAAAACGCATCACTTTCAGACTTAACGTTCTGCTTAGTAGAAATGACTGGTACCGTATTTTCATTCTTTACTGTTGGTTTTTCTGCTGTTGATGCCGCCTTAATAATTGCAGTCGGCACTGGAGTCGTTATTTTTGCTGCCTGCTTTTCCGTTTTATGACGGCTTTCAGATAAATAAATCGAACTGACGGATTCAGGTGTGCTGTTTTTTGTCGGAGAATTGGAGGCTAACTCAACGACCGCTGCATCATTAGCGATGGGAGTCGTAACCGGTGTTGGCTCGTTATTTAACGTAGCCCAACCGAGAACTGAAATTGAACTTAATAAACCAATAGCAAAAAAGAAAGGCGCTTTAAATCTTGATTCCATATTTGGCACTATCGCAGGCGAAATCGTCGATGTATTCTCAACATCTGATTTTGCTTTAGTGATATTCAATAGAGCTTTATTGGTGACACTCACGCTTTTCTCCAACCCCAAAACTTAGGGAAATAATAGGTAGGTTTCATTGTGTCTGTTGTATCTTTAATGGCACTAAAAACAGAACGAGAAGATACGATAATTAACTGCTCAGAAAACGAAATTAACAATGATTTATGGCATACCTGATTAATCAACCGCGGAACCCCTGTTGTCGCTCGCCAAATAGCTTTCATTTGAGTCAATGAAAAAGGATTCACTTCACACCCAGACTCTGTCATTCGGAAACGAATATAAGCCACCGTTTCACTCATAGTTAATGGTCTTAATGTGGCTGAAAACGTAATTCGTTGACGAAGTTGTCTTAAATGGTATTGCTGTAATCTTTCATCTAATTCGGGCTGACCAAACAACACTATCTGTAATAATTTTTTATAGTCGGTTTCTAAATTGCCAAACAATCGTAAGGTTTCTAATGCTTCATCACTTAATGCCTGAGCTTCATCAAGAAAAACAACGGCTGTTTTTCCTAGTGCTTGTAACTCTATAATTTTCTCATGAATACGATCCGTTAAAGCGATATCGTCTCCATGCTGTTCAATCCTTAACTCTTTTGCTAACGCTTGACGTAATTCATGTCCATTCATCACAGGATTAGGCAAATAAAGTAACTCAACATTACTCGGCAGCTGATTCATTAGCATTCTGCACACTAGTGTTTTTCCAGTGCCAATTTCGCCCGTTACTTTGATGACTCCCTCTCCCATTGATATCGCAGATAACACGGTTTGAATTGCTTCATAATGAGGCAACAATCCATGGAAAAGCGATGTGTTTGGCGTAAGCGTAAATGGAAGCTGCTTCAGCCCAAAATGGGATTCATACATAATCTATCGATTACTCGTCAGGAAACCATTCTTGCAAAAGATCACGTGAGCGTTCTAGCTCTTCTTGCCATGTATCAACCCCAACAACCGTTGGCTTAAGCAAGATAACTAACTCTGTTTTAGTCGTTAATTGACTGACATTTCGGAATAAATGCCCCAGAACAGGAATATCACCAAGGAACGGAACTTTTGATACTTGATCAACCGTTTGTGATTTCATCAATCCACCAATAACAACGACATCTCCGCTTTTTGCTCGGATAACAGAATCAGATTCACGGATAGAGCTTTTGGCCAGCGGTAGCTCAAGAACCCCTCCAACATCACCTAAATCGATGATCTTTGTTTCTGTTTCAACATCGATAACGGATGGGTGAACGTGAAGCATCACATTCCCTTTATCATCAATTTGGGGCGTAACATCCAATGAAATACCAGAGAAAAATGGCGTTAATGTCACTTCTGGTGATGCATTCGAATTATCACCATTGCCAGTTACACTAGAGACTTCAGTGACGAAGTATTCATCACGACCCACTTTGATCACGGCTTTCTGGTTGTTGGCAGCCGTCACTCTCGGGCTTGAAAGCACATTCAAATCCCCTTGAGTATCCATAAAACTTAATACAGCTGAAAAATTACCATCAGATACCGTAATATTGGTTTGTCCGCCCAATAATGATCCAATAGCATCCATACCAGGCAGAACTCCGGCGGCTGTTCCTGGGACTTGTCCAAAAACAATATCAGTGCCTCCAACCGCAGCCGTTAAGTTAGACCAATTAATACCTTGTTGGTAACCATCACTGAGTGTCACTTCTAATAATTTAGCTTCTAGGATTACTTGACGCTGTAAGCGCTTATGTGAAATACCTAAGAACTGTTTCACTTTACGCAATTCATCAGGAGAGGCCGTAATAGTGATCACACTTGCTTGAGGTGATACAACGACACTTCGCCCAGAACCATTACCTATCATGACTGAAACGGCTTTTTCTAGTTCTTTCCAAAAATCACTTTCACTCGTTGTTTCTATCTCAGTGCCACCGGTAGCAGAAGAAGATGACGAAGACGATGAGTTATTCGAATTAGAACTATCATTACTATTCGATGAGTTACTGTCTGAATTTGTAATCGACCCTGTAGTGATTGTCGTTAAAGAACGACCCTTACGTGTTAATTGTAAATAATCAACGGGGATAGTTTCGGTGCGGATCGTCGCAGGATAAACTTGCAATACCTTGCCTGATTTTATGATTTCATAACCATAAAGATCTTCAACAGAGCGAAGTACTTCATCCAACGTCACTTCATTTACGTTCATCGTAATTCGACCGCTGACATCAGGATGCAATATCACACTGTATTCTGTGCCTTTTACTAAGCTTGTAAAAAAGGCTTTTGCACTCACGCCATTCGCTTTGATTCTAAATCGTTTTACGGGCTCATCAATTGACACCGTTGATGAGTTTAAATCAGGCATTAAATCGGCTTGTATTGAAGCAGGTAGATCATCCAATAATTGACCGCCATTATCATTAATAGATTGATCTAAGGTTTGTTTGATCTCCGTTGGATCTCGATGGCCCATTGAACAGCCAGCTAAAGAAGCGACCATTAACCCAACGATGATTTTACATGCTTTCATTTACTACAAACCTTAATGTTTAATGTCTTGTGAAAATAGAGAAAGTTCCCACCGCTTACCAGCGCGGCCAATAAATACGTTATCGTCATTAATTGATAACAGCGTATAGCCAGAGATCTTTTCACCTTGCTTCATGGATTTATCATCTAACACAGCGTAACAATCGGCATTCCCACTGCCATTACAATTAATTGCCTGTAATGATGGGAAATATTGACGTTTTTTCACTATTTTTTTCTGCTGCGGCTCAGGCTTCAACCAACTTAATGGCTCTGTAGGATCGTGTCCCGCAATAATTTCTGATGCATTAATCGACGATGCTAATAATACAAATAATAAAAGGAAATATTTCACATTAACCTCCAATGAACCCTTTACTTGAACCAAGGGTGTATACCTCAATACTTAACTCAGCATTTGGGTATGTATTCACTTTATATTGAAAGTTTCTCCAATAATATTTCACGGGCAATGCTTCTAAATTTGAAAGGTATTCTTCAAAATCAAAATAACTCCCCGAAAGCACAAGCTTAATCGGGTGAATGTAATAGCCAGCGTTACTGTTCTCATCTAATAATCGCTCAGACGGTAATGTACTCATCGAACTCAATCTTAATTTTGAAGATTTTTGTAATACGGTTTCAAGTAACGGTGCCATTTGACTTGGCGAAACTAAAGCAGCAACCCGTTTAGATAAAATATCCGCTAAATCTTGGCTTTGTAACGTTAGCTCTTTATATTCTTTATTAATTTCAAGGTTTGGATCTTTTTGCAATCGAAATTGAGCTAATTCAATTTGTTGTTTTAATGATGAAATAGAATTCGTCACTCGAGACAGTTGTTGTTCCGCTTTTTGAGTTTTCGCCATTTGAGGTTCTATGACTAGCGTTAAAGAAATAAAAATAACCGCAACCCAACCCACAATAACAATGAGCATTTTTTCTCTTTGTGATAACGCTAAGAAAGCGTCTTTTGCTTTAATCCAATTATTCATTACTTTCCTTTGACACGGTTGTATTTAAAGTAAATGACACAACCCCTTTTTCATCTGTTTTTATGTCTAATTGAGCAAAAGTTCGACCGACTAAATGCAATTCACTTTCAAAGCTCTGTATCCAACTAGGTACAACATCTGGCGTTCGTGCAAAACCAGTAAAATTAACGTCATTACCAGAAATATAAATTTTTGTTAGGGAGATATTCCCTTTACCAATTTGAGTAAGGCTACTCATAAGACCGGAGTACCCCACTTGCATCCCTTCATCAAAATTATCGATCATTTTCAATGATGCTTTCTTGGCGTTAATATCGTCTTTTAATCGCTTTATTGCCGCCAATTTAGCGGCCGATGGTTTATGTCCAGCCAACTTTTTATTTACTTCAATCAGCTCTTGGTTGTAGATACTTTCTTGAGATGATGCCAGTGCGACTTTATTTTCAACGCCATAAAGTTGCCATTGATAGTAACCTGCAATAATACCTACAAGAACCATACCAACTCCCCAACTAATCAATACATTGGGTAATGTTAAATAATCTGTTTTCGGTTTTAAGGTATCATTATATAAATTAATATTTGGCTTATTAAATAACCCTAGCCAACTCAGCACTTCCCCTGCTCTAAAGACTCTTGGTTCATCCACAATCAGTGAGGCTACCTTAACCCCTAAACGATTTTGTAGCTCAGTGGATAACGTTGAATCATCTTCATCATCACAGCGAAAATAAAGATGATTAATATTGACACCTTGCGAGTGAGCACTTAAATAATCTAATGATCGTTGTAATTCTAAAGCTAAATTATCGAGTTGAAAGTGACTAGACTCATCGCCGGTTAAAGGCGCTTTAATTCCGCGCAAAGAACGATTTAAATGTAAGCGCCCTTCATTAAACGCCAATAATTTAAAGTCTGCTGATTTACTGTGGCAAAGTAGCATAAAACCATCTTGCTCTGGTTTTGCATTTGCCCACGTTAATTCATCAGGCGTAATATTAATTACTTGAATAGAGAAAGATTGTAAAAGGTCAACAATAGACTTTATCGTGGCAATCTGAGAAATATATACCTGCAATTTACCATTACTGGTTTCAATGCCATCAGCAACAATATCAGATACGCGATCCGTAATAAGATCTTTAACAAGAAAAGGAAGCGCACCAATTAGCTCTTCTTTAGGAATATTCGGTTTTTCAATTTGAAATGACTGATAAAGATGAGAGCCTACAATTATATTGGCTCCACAGTCTGAAACACCAGCTTGTTGGCAAGCACTAACTAACGCTTCTTTCCAAGCTTGCGGATGGTTAATTTCAGTATAATGACTTTCTTTAAGTTGGTTATCATCATCGCTTTTCGCGATATATATACCACCTTGTAATAGAACAATTGATGTAGTTGTTTTAATAGAACGAGAAAGTGTCAGTTTCTTGAATGCATCCATCATATTCATTAATTACGTTATCTCTATATTGCTTTCATTACACTGAACACCCGTCTTTTTTCCGCGACGGGTTAGTCATGAATGATACAACATTCTATTCTTAAGACATATGGGAATTATCTGAAAAATGAGATCAATAACGTTTTTCCCAACGATTCCTTCGTTTAGGGATCGCGATTTTCTTTTGTTGATGAAAAAGACTGGTTTCAACCTCAAAAATACGACCTTGACCGCCTTTAACACCCAACTCTTTTAATCGTTTTAATTCTTTGTCTTTCTCTATACCCACCGCAATAACCTGAGCCCCTGTCGTTTCACAAGCCCCTAATAAGCTTCGTACAAACAGTTGATTTTCATATCGTTGATGGATGTCTTTAATCAAACTTCGATGTAATTTCACGTAATCAACATGCAAATCTTTAATATAGTGAGTACTTACAATAGTGCGGCCTGCCTGCTCTACAACCAGCTTACAACCAAAACTTTTTAACATTTTTGCAATTGGTCGTACTGAATCTAAATGCGTCACAACTTGCCCTTCAGCTAATTCAAAACTTAATCGTTGTAATTCTTCTCTTGGGGTTTGTAATAATCGATCTCTTAACTGGCGAATAAATACACTATTTTGTAAACTTTTTATATGTAAATGGACAGAAAATGAATGTTGAGACATTTCAGTATCATTTAATAATGGAAATGTTTGTTTTAAGACCGCACTATCAAGCTTTATTTGATAACCCACTTGCTCTATCGCAGGTAAAAAGCGAGACGCTTTTATTTGAATTCCATTTTCATCTTTAATTCTTGAAAATAACTCCAAGTGAAGTGGGATTATATTATTCCCTTCAAATAAAAAGGTAGTTTGCTTATAAAGCACGAGTTGCTCTTGTTCAAAAATAGCATCAAACAATGTACGCCAACGGACGCTCCCCAAACTCTCGGTTAGCTGTTGCTGTTTTTTAAATAATGACCAACTATTGTTGTTTTGTAATAGTGCACTACGATGAGCCATATCTAACTCATTCATCAGTCGCCCACGTTGCTCACCACTGACATACATGCTCACACCAATATGACACCAATTATCAGCATCTAAACTTGTTGGAGGTATAATTTTCTCTACCATTTTTAAGCATTGAGAAGACAGTAATTTCGCTTCTTTTAATGACTGTTGGGGAATAAGAAGGGCAAATTCAGATGTGTAATAACGTGAAAGTACACTATCACTATAACGTTGAATCAAATTATTTAACTGCTTCCCTAATTCGACAATTAACTCATCACCCGCTCGCTTTCCTTGTTCTTCAATCAGATCTTCCCATCCATTAATTCTCAACAGAAGTAAAACACCCTGACTTTCAGATTCTTGCAATGTGGATTCTAATTTACTGTCAAACAAGACTCTATTTGCAGAGCCCGTCAATTGATCTAAAAAGGTATGAGTTCGAATAAATGTATCAAATCGACTGCGCTCTTTACGTGCATCTTTTAATTCAGCGATCACATTATCTAACGCCAAACTTGCGGTTGCGGGCCACTCTTCTTCACTACCCACTTCATAACTATCGACCTTTCCGGCCAAAAGCATTCTCCCCCTTTCTTCTAAGAGCTCCGAGCCATAAAGTTGCTTTCTTAACCACACCACTCCCCAAAGTAGAGAAACAACAATAATGGCAATGGCTGCAGTGATAGAAAACAAAGCACCTAACGAATAAGTAAACGCACTATAAGGAGGTAAAGATTTAAAGGTAATCGAATACCCTTTATTAAGCTCGAGGGGATACGTTTTTTGATAAAGTAAATTATCATCGGGAAGGATGGCTAACGATTGAAAAGCATAAATAGGACCTGATTCTGATGACAATTCCATGCTCATTACGCTACTGGCTTTCAATAATTTTGGTAACCATTTCGCCATTGATGTCGCTTCTTCTGGTTCAAGAAGCTCTTCATCAACCACATTAACGACACCAACCAAATAATGATCTAAGTATTCGGTTCCAATTTGTTTAAAGGATATTGCTCCGCCCACGAATAAAACAAAAATAGCAGCAGAAACCATTAAAGTAACAAAGGAAATAAGGCGGTTACTTAATCGTAAATTAGGGGTTTTTCTCATTGAACTCTTCTTCCCTGAAGGTATATACCAAAATATGATGCCCTTAGTTTCAATAGGTACATCTAAACATGTATTACATATAATACAAATATTTCACTTATATCTCTATACAATGCTCACTGTTAATAACAGATACTAAATGTATTAGCCGACGATACCAAGAGAACTCCCATAATAATATAAGGCGTACGCGTGAATATTGAGCTTAACTCAAAAAAAATATTAACCTTCTTTCTTTCTTTAATTGTCATATTGGTTATTGCAAATTGCTTTGCGGTTATCTCCAAGCAATACCTAAACTACTCTCATATGGAAACTATCATTCGTTTATTTGATCTAGACAGAGAGATGAATGTTCCAACCCTTTACTCGTCATGTGCCATGATCGTTGCAAGTATTCTTCTTGGATTAATCGCTTATATCCATAAACAGAAAAAAGAACGTCACTTAGCCTGGGCTGGTCTAAGTGGAATTTTCTTATTCCTTGCTCTTGATGAAATGACTGAACTGCATGAAATGTTAGTTGGTCCTGTTCGTAACTCACTACACACAACAGGTGTACTCTACTTTGCTTGGGTTATTCCTTATGCAATTTTACTTATTATTTTTGCTTTAACTTATTTTAAATTTTTATTTCGGCTACCAAAAACAACCCGTAACTTATTAGTTATTTCAGGTATTGTTTATGTTTCGGGCGCATTAGTGATGGAGTTAATTGGTGGTGCTATTTCTCAACAACATGGTACTGACTCTCTAATTTATTCAATAAGTTACAGTATAGAAGAAACATTGGAAATGTTAGGTATTGCTTTCTTAATATACACAGCCACAACCTATATTAGTGCTCAATTCCCTAATTTAACCATGACAATTAAGGAATAATTACGTCTTCCGCCTACAAAAAAAGCCTCAATGATTGAGGCTTTTTTTTATGAAACGATTAAAGATATATTCCTAGAACGGAATATCATCATCAAAGTCCATTGGTGGCTCATTATATTGAGGCTGAGCTGCCTGCGGTGCTTGTTGTTGAGGTGCTTGTTGCTGTTGTTGTGGAGCAAAGTTATTTTGCTGCGCAGGTTGTTGAGGTTGACCCCAATTGCCTTGCTGCTGCTGTTGTTGCTGTCCACCAGCTGGAGCGCCTTGACCTTGACCACGACCACCAAGCATCTGCATTACACCGTTAAAACCTTGAACTACAACTTCTGTAGTAAAACGATCTTGACCGCTCTGATCTTGCCATTTACGTGTTTGTAATTGACCTTCAACATAAACTTGAGAGCCTTTACGTAAATACTCACCAGCAACTTCCGCTAATTTACCAAACAGAGCAACACGGTGCCATTCTGTTTTTTCACGTTGTTCGCCAGTTGCTTTATCACGCCATGATTCCGACGTTGCAATTGTAATGTTTGCTACCGCACCGCCACTTGGCATGTAACGGATTTCAGGATCTTGCCCTAAGTTACCAACAAGGATAACTTTATTAATACCACGGCTGGCCATAGTTTGCTCCAGATAAATTAGAAAGGATGAAAACTGTTCACCCGGTTATATATACAGTAGTTCGCAGTTTAACACGTTCATCACTATTTCTGATACCCCTAAACAGAGAATCCGTTCGCTCAAAAATAAAAATAGGGACGAAGTTCGAACAAAATATAAACATGGTTAGAAAAGAAAAATAATAAATGTTAGAAATTCTAGTTACTTAATAAAATAAACGATATTATTGGGATGTCATTTTTTTGACGCGACGTTAACTTAACACCTGTAATTATCGACTATACTGCTCTAATTACGTAAATCAATGCGACAAGAGGCTATATGAAACAACAAAATATAAAAATGATCACAAATAGCTATCGTAATATTAACAAAGCATTTGATTTTATACTGATAAATCTCACATTAGTTTTTTTACTTTCGCTTCAGGGCTTTTCAGAAACAGCCGTAGACTTAGCTGTAGGTTTACTGTTTTCTGTGATTTTTTTATTAATCAGCGAATATCTCAATATTTACGATATAAACAGTAAATTTGAGCTACCAAAATATCTTTCAAGGCTATTTCTTGCACTTCTGCTTTCAGGAGTAACATTACATGTTTTAAAACTCCGATTAAAAGGCATGGAAGGGGCTAGTATTAGCCATTTTAATAATCAGTTATATATGATTTGGTACTTAACGGTTTTTGTCGGACTCTCAGTACCACGTATAAGCTGTAATCTTTGTTATCGATATTTAGTGTTACCAAATACAAAAATAAAACACATTGCAATAGTCGGGTTAACCCCTGCAGGACTAGCCATTGAAAAAGCGTTATTAAAAAAATACAAACAACAAAAAATACACATTAGCTTTTATGATGATCGTTCAAATGACCGCTTTAGCTATATGGCAAAAAGTAGTCATGATGGAAAAATATGCGATCTCATTGATAAAGTAAAAAGCAATGATATTAGTGATGTTTACATCGCTTTGCCAATGGTGGCAAGAGACCGAATAAAAGACACTATACATCAGTTATCAAACTCGACAGTAGATGCTTTTATTGTTCCTGACTTATACACTTATAAATTAAATGTCTCTCAAATTACACGTATCGGAAATGTACACACGTTTAGTATTTTTAGCTCACCTTTTGAGGGATTTGGAGCGGTAATAAAACGTATTGAAGATCTTATAATCGGCTTTTTAATCACTTTATTAATTTTACCTGTTTTATGTATTGTTGCTCTTGGTGTGAAGTTAAGCTCTCCCGGCCCTATATTATTTAAACAAGATCGCTATGGCTTAGGCGGTAGGAAAATAAAAGTATGGAAATTTCGCTCAATGAAAGTTATGGAAAACTCAGGAACCGTCACTCAAGCAACAAAAAATGACCCACGAGTAACTCGTTTTGGTAACTTTATTCGCAGAACATCATTGGATGAATTACCACAATTTATCAATGTATTACAAGGTAGTATGTCTATTGTTGGTCCAAGACCTCATGCTGTAGCACACAATGAAGAATATAGAGTATTGGTCGACAACTACATGGTACGCCACAAAATAAAACCGGGTATTACCGGCCTAGCACAAATTAGTGGCTATCGTGGTGAAACAGACACACTCGATAAAATGGAAAAACGTATTGAGTATGATATTAAATATTTACAAAACTGGTCACTTTCAATGGATATAAAAATCATTTTTCTAACCGTATTTAAAGGTTTTGTCAGTGATACCGCCTATTAAGCTTGCTTGCACTCAACGGGTTTTATTGCTCATGTTTTATATGATGAGCAGCTTTTGCTATGCCGCATTAACCCCAAAACCACATATAGGGCCAGCTGGAATAGAATTTCAAAGTAACGTAGATCTTGATTATGGATATGACGACAACGTTAATTTTCAATCGGAAAAAGCCCCTCATGTAACGTCAGATTTTTTTGATCTAAAGCCTTTTTTAAAATTAGAAGGTAAACGTAACGCGGACACTTACACAGTTGAGTATCTCGGTGATTATCGTCAATATCAAAACGACGCGACTTCGGATGATTATGATGACCACACAATAAGGTTCATTGGAGCCTGGGAAAAGGGCCTTAATAATGACCTCCTATTTACGATCGAAAATGTCTTAGCTCACGAAAATAGAGGAGAAGGACTTACTGATGGTTTATCTGCTGAACAGTTTAAACAATACGGTATAGATGATGTTTTGAAAACGAATATGCTGAACACTGAACTTCGCTACAGCATTGATAAGCAAGACAGCATTGGTAAACTCAGTTTTGCGGCCCAATATAAAGAATTTAGCTATGACGACAGAGAGTCCAGTGATGTCCATAAAAATAATTTCAACCAATATATTAAAGACCAAAATTGGAACCAGACTACATTTACCATAGAGTTATTTGACCAAGCGTCAAGCCGTACTCGATTTCGATATTCGATAATCAGCAACCTAAGAGACTATGAAGAAGATAACAAAAAAAATACAAATGAAACCTTTTTGGTCGCCGGAATAAAAAGCCAACAAACAGGAAAAACCACGATAGATGCCAATATTGCATGGTTGTATAAAACCTTTCCAAACCAACCTGATTCTCAAGGCTTTAGCGGATTAAACTGGGATGTTGATATAGCTTGGAGCCCTGTGAGATATTCAACCTTTCATTTGTTTACGGATCAACGGGTAGAAGATCCAACAGAAGTTGGAGGATATGTTTTAAATACCAAATATGGTACACGTTGGGAGCATTTTTGGTGGTCTAATAGATTTTCTAGTGAATTAGGGTTTAATTATGAAACCAGTGCCGATCAACATAAAAACGATGGTAAAACAACCACAACCACAGACGCTATGGCAAAATTAACATATAAATTTAGACCATCAATTATACTAGAGCTAAGCTATCAACAAATGATTAATACTTCAGACAAAGAGTTTGATGACTTCACTATCAATAACTCGGCAGAAACCATTATCCAGACATTAGGTTATGACAAATCCATTATAATGTTTACAACTAAGGTGCAAATTTAGATGAAATCCTTCTTTATATCTTTTTGCTTATTCATCTCTGTGCTCTCTCACGCTTATGCATCAGAGACTTCACCAGTAAAGAATACAGAAATACAAAAATCAGACACAACGGTTCAGAAAGATGACCTAGGTTATGTATTAGGGGCTGGTGATAGTATTCAGATATCGGTATTTAAAGAGCCCGATATGACCTTACGTTTGAAAATTCACCGCGGTGGATTTGTTAATTTCCCTTACCTTGGTGATGTGCAGTTATTGGGAAGAACTCCAGCACAAATAGAAAAAGACATAGAAACTAAATTGGCTGACGGGTACATCGTCCAGCCAATGGTAACCGTCAGTATTGAGTCCTTTAGAAAGTTCTTTATCAGTGGTGAAGTTGCAAACCCTAATGGGTACGAATTTCAACCAGGATTAACCGTTGAACAAGCGATTGCGATGGCTGGTGGTTTTACTGATCGGTCAGATAGAGATGGCATTAACGTCCGTCTAGCCGCGACAAATGAATTAATTGAAGATGTGGGTCCAACCTATCCAGTAGGTCCGGGCGATGTAGTTATTATTGAACAGAGTTTTTTCTAAATTATGGCACTATCAATTATAGAAAATGGAAAAAAGCTAGAAAGTACAATCGATTTTTCTAATTTCCTAAAAGAATTTAAAAAATATCGTCTACGAATTCTGCTGACAGTTATGGGGGTAACCTTAATTTCATTCCCGTTAATTTACTCGATGACACCTCAATATTCTGCAACTGCAACGATGATATTAAAGGCACAATCAGATAACTCGACACCGATAGATCAAGTCGAAGATTTTGACGCAACTCAAGCAGAGTATTACCCAACTCAAGCCGAAGTTTTACAATCAAAAAAAGTCATTGAGACTGTCGTTCGTCAACTAAATTTACAAAACAACCCACTATTTAAGCTAAAAAAAACCGATAAACTAATTTCAGAAAATGAACATATTTATCAAATAGTAAAAGCGATCAATAAAAAGCTTTCTATTTCACCTGTGCGCTTTAGCCAATTAATTAAAATCTCTTATGAATCGACATCTCCAGAGATGTCCGCAACCATCACTAACGCCGTTGTTGAGGCTTATATTCACTTAGAAGAGCAACGAAAAATAGAAAAAACCAAACAAGCTCAAGAATGGAATAATGCTCGAATGACCGAGCTAAAAGAGAAGATTTTACAACAAAAAGAAAATATAGATAAATACCTCACAGAAAATGGTTTGCTAACTTATCAAGGTATTGATGGTTTTGAAACAGAGCAACTTGCACTCGTTAATGATCGTTTAGCAACCGCAAAAGAAAAACGAATCACAGCGAAGGCTAGCTATAACACAATCAGCGAAGCACTTGGCTATCCATTAGAAGATGTGGCTACCCTACCGTCGATTTCTAATCATGCACAATTACAAGATTTACGTATTGCTCTTATTCAAGAAAAACGTACATTATTTGATCTTAAAGAAAAGTATGGCCCAAAAAACCCATTGATTTTGGAAGCTAATGCTCAAATTAATGCCATTAAACTACAAACGACCTCTTTATTAAAAGAGCTTAAAACCGGGTTATACAAAGAGTATCAAGCCTCAATTGAACGCGAAAATAAATATAAGTCCTTACTTAATGCACAAAAAAAGAACTTCACACAACTTGCTGCAAAAAGAGATGTTTATAATACGATGAAAGCGGATTTAGATAAGACGCAAGAGTTGTACGAAAAAATCTTCACTCGTAGCAAAGAGCAAGAATTAACGATGTTATATCGTGAGCCAGCGGCAACAATACTCGATCCCGCAATGCCACCAAGTAAACCAAGTAAACCCAATAAAGCTTTATTTATCATTATGATTTTCATCATGACATTTATCTTAAGTTTACTGTTTATCATCATTAAATCTGCCTTAAATAAATCAATTAATAATGTAACTCAAGTGAAAACCCGCTTAGGCCTAAAAGCCATTGGGGAGCTTCGCCCATTCAATTACATTGAAGAACTTACTGTATTTTCAAACGTTTTTTTTGCTAATCCCTATTCAGGGGACACCGTTCACGCAATTAGAACGAGTCTCCTTTTAGATAGTAAACCCTGGCCAATTATTGGTTTAGTATCCACGGATTCTAGCGAACAAAATGAATTAAGCAGTTATCTTCTTGCTCATTCTTTATCACAAGATCGTTCGACATTATTAATAGATTTAGATTTCAGAAAGGAAATCTCTATAACTGAAGAGATATTGATGACGCAACCTGTAGAGGAAGCCTCAAGCGTATCTAAAACAGAAAATAGTACCTCTGATGTTTTTCCTACATTAACAGTAATGGGGATGGCTGAAATTCTTGAAAAAAATCATCCTATTAACGATTGCATAACTCAATTAGACAAAAATTTATTTTTCTTAGCTCGTGGGACACTAACATCAACACCACTCCTAACATTATCTCTGGAAACCCTCGAGCCAACACTTCAAGAGATGAGTAAGCAATTTGAACAAATTATCGTTCACTTGCCAGCATTATCTGAGAATAAAGACGCTCAGCTTATTGCTCGTTATCTATCTGGGGTTATTTATACTGTTCAAGCCGGTACATTAAGTGCAAACAACATCCTGTCAAACATGGAAAAAATAACTCAACTGCAAATCCCTATTATTGGTGCCATACTTAATAATGTGGTTGATGAAGAATTAGAAACAGAAGAAACACAGCAACAACTGTTCCATCAAAACGATGATTTATTAAGTTAGGTTTCTGATGAGCTTACTAAAAAGTGTCTCAACAATTGCGGGTGCATCGGTTATTTCCCAAATTATCGGTGCCGTTTCCATTTGGCTTATTTCTCACAAATACGATATGGCACAAGTTGGCGTTTATGCTCTAGTGTATAGCGTAGTATTAATTGGAGCTCAAATTTGTACTTTTGCTTCTCAATTGTTATTACCAAAACAAAGTGATGCACAAGTCACTCAGAACATTATATTTTCACTGCTTCAAAGTGTCATAATTGCGCTTCCTTATACGGTCATAATTATCCAGTTTTTTGATCTTAATGGCTATTTACTTTACCTACTAACCCTTTGTCATGCATGGGTTTTAATATCAGAAAACTTACTGCTTAGAATTGAAAATATTCGTCTATTAGCATTTCAGCGTATTTCAATTTCATTATTAGTTATTGGTGCCGTTGCTCTCACACAAACCACTGAATTATTTTATGTCTGTTGGGCCATTGGGTTGTTTATTCTTGTTTCCATTTGGATTTGTCATTCTGTTTCTTTTTCAAAGATTAGATTTTCTCATTTTTCATTATCGAATAATGTGCAATTTATGAAAGAAAATCGGGCTCATCTTTCTGGAATAGGCAGTGCCGAAGTTTTAGCGATGGCAAATAATAATCTACCCACACTGCTAATTAATTTTTGGTTCTCCCCATTAATCGCGGGTTATTTTGCTGTTGTGAATCGTTTCTGCTTAGCACCCGTTACCATTGTTGGTAATGCCGTTCGTAATTCTATCTTTTCTAAGTGGTCGATTGATTTTCGTAATAACAAATTTAATTATCAAGAATTTAAAAAAGTTCGCTTAATGTTGTTAATTCTGGGGCTTATTGCGACGGCTGGTGTCTTGCTCTTTTATCCGTTAATCATGCAACTTGGTTTTAATGATGAATGGCTTAGCTCTGTACCTACATCCCGTTATATGCTGCCTTATTTACTTCCTGCTCTTGCTGTCTGTCCCCTCACAGTAATTGAATTAGTATTTGGTTCACCAAAATATTTTCTACGTATTCAAATCGAGCAATTGTTAGTTATCACTATTGCTTTCATTATATTTCCATACTTTTACCATAACTATGCTTATTCTGTTCTTTTGTTTTCGGTTCTGTCGTTTGTTCGTTACAGCTTTATCTATTTAAAAGTAAATAAACGAGCACACCTATTAGCTCAGGAAAATAAGTAATGATGCCGTTAAATACTGGTTTTTTCCTACAAATCTATGCCGTTATCAGTCTCGTATTATGTGGCTTAACACAATATTTCACTGGTATTTCTGCCATTTTATGGCTGCCATTTTTATTAGCTTTTACGATGACAGGCTTACTCTTTTTACAGAATCGATATACGCCGCTCGATCTCGATCATAAAGAAATTATTATACTCGTTTTGTTCATTGGTTTTTTCGTTCAAGCAGTACTCAGTACCTTTTTGCAAAATGGTGTCACCACCACTATTGTTGGCTTAAAAAATGAGCTAGCACTCTCCTTAATTCTATTTTGTTTATTGTTGCGATTTTGTCGGGAATCACAAATATACCGAGTGACAAAAACACTTTATTGGATTTTTTATGCTCAATTCCCCGTCATTCTATTCCAAATTTTTGTCATTCTTCCCAAACGAGTAGCCGCTCACGGTGAGTATGAAAAATGGGATTCGGTCGTAGGTACTTTTGGGGGCGATCCCATGGGAGGGGGGAATACGGCTGCGATGGGGCTTTTTTGCTTACTGATTATGCTGTTAAAACTCTCGGAGTATAAACATGGTCTATGCTCAATAAAATCAACTATCCTACACATTGGTGCGGCATTCACTCTATGTATTTTAGGTGAAGTGAAATTTGTTATTTTATTGTCACCCATTTTACTGGCTTATGTATGGCTAGCTCCTAGCTACATAAAAGGCATGAAAAGCTACGATATTAAGATTATTCTCGCGATTATTGGTGGAATGTTGCTATTAATGAGTATCGCTATCTTATTATTATCATTATCTTATTCATCTGCTTTTGGCAGTGACCCAAGTAAAGGGCCATTAGACATTTTCATTGGTTCTTTAGAATATATATTTGATCCTAACTATATTATGCCGACTGGTGAATTAGGAAGAATGACAACCATTTTTTTCTGGTTAGATAATAATGACTTTTATGGGCTTCCAAATGCTTTATTTGGTTATGGATTAAATACAACAAATCACGGAAGTGCGGTTTCCCCTGGTTTTTTAAATGTTCTTTTTAATGTCATTCTTGATACGACAGCACTCAGTGTTCTTTTATGGGAATTGGGGATCATTGGAACATTATTTTTCATTTCAATGACACTCTATATTCTTCGAGTCTGTAAACCTACTCCTCTATTTAATCGAGATGACGTGACACAAGAAGATATTAGATTAATGAGCTATCCTCCTGCATTTAATGCCTTTGCTATTGCTTGTTTATTAAGTCTCCCATACAGCCAAATATTGATGTTGGTCCCTATGCTTCAATTTATTTTTTACTTATCACTAGGGTCAAACTTAGTGATCCGAAAGTCCTTAATTACGGCGGCAGCGAATCATGACTAGTTCTCCTTTTATTTCAGTCATTATCAAAACCTATAATGAAGAATCTGGCATCGCGAATACGATAACAAGCATTCAAGAGCACATGGGTAAATATCCCCATAAAATTATTGTCGCGGATAGCTTATCAACAGATAAAACTCAAAAAATAGCAACCCAAATGGGTGTTACGGTTGTATCTCTAACAAATGAAGAAGATCGTTGCTGTGGGGTTGGCCATCAATTAGGTTATCTTCATAGCGAAGGTGATTTTTTACTTTTACTTGATGGCGATATGAAGTTAGAGGCGGGCTTTATTGATCATGGTATTTCATTTCTATTAAAACACCCTGAATATGCTGCGGTGGCGGGTGCAGTAGAAATGGATGATGTTGATAACTATGAGTTTAAGGCACGTAAACAACGCATACACCAAATTTACCCTATTGGTGATTGCAGTCATTTAGGTGGCGGGGGGTTATACAGAAAGAGCGTCATTGATGAGATTGGATATTTAACGAATCGTAATTTACATGCTTACGAAGAATCAGAACTCGGTATGCGCTTAGGCTTAGCGGGTTACAAACTTCACCGCTTAGATGTGCCTTATTTTTCTCACACCTCTTATACCATGTCATCTTTCGAGCTAATAAAGCATCGCTGGAAGGGCGGTTATCTGTTTGCTTCTGGTGAGCTTTTAAAAGGCTCTTTTGGTACTCCTTTGTTTAAGAAAGCATTAAGCACAGTGAAAAACGAAGCTATTTTCACTCTTTATTTATTGCTCTTAATAAGTACTCTCTTTACGTTTAACTCTCTCATAGTTATGCTCACAGCATTGCCTTTATTCGCATTTATTACATTAAAAACCATTAAGAATCGCTCGATTAAAGACGCCTTACACAGCGTTATCAACCTCTCCGTTTTTTCTGCTGGTTTACTCCGAGGTTTATTTCTGCCGCTAAAAAGTCCAACTCAGCCACCACAACACAAAATTATTAACGAGGGTAAAAAATGAAAGTTCTATTAGTTAATAAATTTTTCTTTATGAAAGGTGGTGCCGAAACCGTTTACTTTCAAGAGCGGGATATGTTGCTTTCTGAAGGTATCGATATTATTGAATTTTCAATGAATCATGAGAAAAACCTTGAATCAAACTATTCTGACTTCTTCGTTAATAACGTGGATTACTATCAAGAGCAAACACTAAAAAACAAAATAACCACTGCAGTTAATTTTATTCATAACAGCGAAGCTTGCATTAAATTCAAACAATTATTAGAGCAAGAAAAACCAGACTTAGTGCATTTTCATAATATCTACCACCAACTCACCCCTTCAATTATAAAAGTGGCAAAACAATTTGGTTGTAAAACGGTATTAACCGCTCACGATACTAAAATAGCGTGCCCAAGCTATACGATGTATCGCGATGGTCATACATGTGAAGACTGCGTTCATGGTTCGGTCTTTAACGCCACAATACATCGATGCCAAGAAGGTTCATTGATAAAAAGTTTTCTTTTGTCCGCAGAAGCTATCTATCAAAAAGTCAGCGGTAACTACCAGCAGCTTGATGCTATCGTCTCACCGAGCCGCTTTCTTGGACGCTTTATACAACAAAAACTGCCTCATAATCGTGTAGACATTATCGTAAATGGTATTGATGAGCACGTCTCTAATGAGGGCATCAGTGATCAAGGTTACTTTCTGTATCTCGGTAGACTAAGTACAGAAAAAGGCGTTCCTACCCTTGCGAAAGCACATCAATTAATGAAAGAAAACACAGCCTTAAAAATTGTGGGGGATGGACCCGTTTTTAACGAGTTAAAAGAGACGTACCCAAGCGCTGAATTACTCGGTTTTAAAAGCGGAGATGAATTACTCACTCTAATTAAACAAGCAAAAGCCGTAATTGTGCCATCTGAATGCTATGAAAACTGTTCCATGTCGGTTCTCGAAGCCATGTCATACAGCAAACCAGTTATCGCCTCTAGAATCGGTGGATTACCAGAACAAATTCGAGATGGCGTTGATGGCTATTTATTTGAGGCGGGTAATGCTCAAGCACTTGCTGACAAATTAGATGTATTGGCTGCGAGCCTTTCAGCATCCGCAGAAATGGGGAAGAATGCAAGACAACGCTTTTTAAGTAAGTACACACTAACAAAACACAAAACAGATTTACTCAATCTTTATAATGAATTACTAAAGGGATAATACATGACCACTAACATTACCGTCATCGGCACTCGTGGGATCCCTGATGTTTTAGGCGGAGTAGAAACTCACTGTCAGAATTTATACCCTGAAATTAAGACACAATTCGATACTGAGATTTGTGTCATTGCTCGTTCGCCTTATGTCGATTATAAAAAATCCACTTACCGAGGTGTCAATACAAAGGCTATTTGGGCGCCAAAGAAGAAATCATTAGAAGCGATAGTTCATTCGACCTTATCTTCGTTTTCAACCTTATTTGATCGTTCTAACATTGTCCATGTTCACGCGATTGGACCAGGGCTTGTCGTACCTCTATTACGAGTTTTAGGTAAAAAAGTGGTTTTCACTCATCATGGTCCTGATTATGACCGTCAAAAATGGGGGGGATTTGCAAAAAGAATGTTACAATTAGGTGAAAGGTTAGCCGTCACTTACGCAACGGAAGTCATTGTCATTTCAGAAGTAATTAACGACATCATTAAATCAAAATATAATCGCCACGATGCCCATTTAGTTTACAATGGGGTAAACCTACCCACTCCACTCCCTCAAGAAAAAATAGACGCTGTGTTAACTCAATTTACTCTTACTGAAAACAACTACTTGGTTGCGGTTGGGCGTTTAGTCGAAGAAAAAGGATTCCACGATCTTATCAGTGCTTATGAAAAAGCAAACATTGATATACCACTGGTAATTATGGGAGACACCGATCATCCGACGCCCTACAGTGAACAGCTAAAAGCACAAGCAAAACATGTTGATGGTGTAATAATGACGGGATTTTTAAAAGGTGAGCAATTACAATCTATTTTCTCAAAAGCGAAAGCCTTTGTGATGCCCTCTTACCATGAAGGTTTACCGATTGCTCTATTAGAAGCAATGTCTTATTCATTACCCGCCATTGTCAGTAATATTCCAGCAAATCTAGAAGTTAAACTAAGCCCTGAAAGTTATTTTCCCGTTGGCGATATCGATAGCCTAACGACGGCATTGATTAACCATTCAATAGGCTCTGAGAGCAATGTTAATTATAGTCAGTATTTAGCGCATTATGATTGGCATAAAATTGCAGGTAAAACGATGGCCATCTATGACACTATTGAGAAAAAGAGAACTCAACATGATGGATAAAAAACAACAGAGACTCATCGCTAATTTTTATTCAGCATTAGATGAAAACATTTCAAATGAGCTGTCTTTTGAACAAAAAAAATCCATCGAACGAGCCGTAATTGCAACGGGTCTTGGTTCAAATAATAATGTTGATATTCGAAAAAGTGTCTCATTTTTTAATAAACGTTATTTTTTCGTTTTTTTACTCGGTAGAGATTATAGAAATAAGATGAGAAGCGAGTCACCACTTGCATTATTCTTCATGACACTATTAACGTGCTTCGGTGTGGTTGCTCTTTTCGGACTCGCGGTGGTTATTCTTTATCTTATAAAATCAGCGCTCGGTATCGATATATTTCATAATTTTTCATTTGGGATTTGGGATTGGTTTAAAGAAGTCATGCAGATTTCATAATTAAAAATGATACTCCACCATGTTTCAACTTAAAGCGCTTCATTTACCCGTTATTAGTCGTTAAACTGACCATATAACGATGATGCTCAAGTAAGAGCGCTTCCAATTA